>JBGPNE010000028.1:0-11457 GCA_041487335.1 Pyrinomonadaceae bacterium | reverse complement strand
ACATACTCAACGCCAAAGGCGAATACGCCGGCGTGACAATGTACGAAGATTCGTCTTTCGCGATCTGCAATGAAAGTGGGCCTCAGACGCTCAAGTCCGATGCGCTCCTGCAAGGCAAACCGAACGATTGAGTGGGATGCTAATAAAGGAGCCGGAAACAAACGCGCTCTCAAGCGCATCGTGACCGCCGGTGGAAAGCCCGGGATACTGGCTTACGTCGGGAAGGAACCAGTTGGCTGGTGCGCGGTCGCGCCACGTGAAGAATACATTGCTCTCCAGCGCTCACGAATACTTAAGCCGGTTGACAAGAAGCCTGTCTGGTCTATTTCGTGTCTGTTCGTGAAGAAGGCTTATCGTCGGAAACGTATTTCGGCACAGTTGCTACGCGCGGCAGTAGAGTTTGCGACAAAACAAGGCGCAGAAGTAGTCGAAGGGTATCCCGTCGAGCCGACGATGGAGAAGATGCCCGATCCTTTTCTCTGGCACGGCGTACCCTCGGCATTCAAAGCCGCAGGATTCAGAGAAGTGTTGCGGCGATCGAAGACACGCCCAATCATGCGGTACGAGATAGGCAGGAGAGGCCGCAGCCGAGTAAATGCTAGTCCGCCGCGGAAGCGATCGCAAGTTGTTTAGTCTCGGCCTGGCGCTTGGCGATTACGAGCGTGATGTCGTCACCAGCACGTGTTCCTTGTGCGAACTTGGTCAAAGCTGACTCAATCCGGTCGCGTATACCTGCGGCAGAAGCATCGACATTCCGCGAAACCACTTCATAGAGCCGCGTTGGCCCAAACTCCTCACCGCTTGGGCTGGCCGCTTCAGTTACCCCGTCGGAATAGATGACCAGCACATCACCCGGTTGCAGTTGCGTTCGACCTTCTCGATAATCCGCGTCTCGCTTAATTCCCAAAGGCAAGCCACCGGAAGCGAGCTGCTCGACTGTCCCTGCTGCATGGACGATGAGAGGCGGATTGTGACCCGCATTGAGAAATGAGACAGCGCCTGATTCCGGATCCAGCTCGGCATAAAACAGTGTTACAAACCGATTCGGCGGAATGTTGTCGGCGAGGTAGCGGTTTACTGCGGAGATTGTCTCGACTAAAGAATCATGAGACGCGGCCTGGGCGTGAACCGCGGCATGGAGTGAAGACATCAAGAGCGCGGCGGCAGTTCCCTTGCCTGACACATCGCCCAGCGCAATCACCAAACGACCATCCTCGCGCCTGATGAAGTCGTAGTAATCACCACCAATTTCGTAACAGGGAAAACTGATGCCCTGGAATTCATAGCCAGGAATTTGCGGTGGAGCGGTAGGCTGGAAACGCTGTTGAATCTCGCTCGCGAGTTGCAACTCGCGCTCAAGTCGCTCCTGCTGCAACCGCGCCTCCAGCAGACGTGCATTCTCAACACGAATTGCCGCAACCGAAGCAAGAGTGGTCAAAACCTTCAGGTGATCCTCGGTGAATCTTCCTTCGGCGATTGGCGAATCCGCGTAGACGATGCCGAAAACCTTGTCTGAAACACCCAGAGGAACGGCGAGAACTGATCGCACGCCCTGGAGGACCACAGTGCCGCTGGCAAATCGCGGATCGTGTTGTGCGTCTGACGTCAACACGGATTTACCGCGCTTCATAACTTCATCCATAACGTTGCGGCTGACGCGAATCTCTCCAACCTCACCCACGCGATCGCGGAGACGGGCAACGGCAACCCGCAGTTCTTCGCTGCCTTCGTCCCTCATCATGAGCAGGCAGCGGTCCGCGGGCACAGCTTCGAAGACAAGCGAGACGATTTGCTCGAGCGTCTCATTGAGCGTAGCGGAGGCGAGCAGGGTAACGCCAACTTTACTGATCAGGGCGAGCAAGTCGCCGTGGTGTGCTGCGCGGGCCACCGTCCGCTCCTCGGGTTTTGTACGCGCGCCTTCAATCGCTTCCAGCAAGCCCGAGGTGGTGCGGTCACCGGACGCCAGAGCAATGGTCGCTTCAGGCAACGAAGTCGTATTGTCCGTGATCATTGTGGCGCCCATGCTCGAGTTGTAACTGCCATCATCAAAGACAATTTCAGTCTCGCCGATCTGTATGCGCCCGCCTGGCGTCAGCGAAACATTACCTTCAACCGTCACCCCGTTGTAGAGCGTGCCATTTGCCGAACCCAGATCCTGCAGAAAGTATTCATCACCTTCGCGGCGCACCTCGGCATGCACGCGCGAAGCGAAGGGATCAGGGATGCAAAGGTCGTTGCGTGCGGAGCGACCTATCGTGATTCGTAACCGCCCGAGGGGAAAATGATCGGGCGCTCGATCTGGATATTTGACTATCAGCTCAGACATCGGAAAACGCTTTGGTTTTTGGGTCCTGGGGTTTTGGGCTTTTGGATCTTTGATCCGTGAACTTCAACTGTAGCGTCCGAAATTCCTTCCTGCAACTGTTTAAATATGATGTGGCCTCAGTGGTCCCTCGCGAACAACGACCGTGCCGGCAATGAGGTCGTGCAGCGTACGACCCCGCAAAGTGAACGCCGCAAACATAAATCCAGCACCAAGTATAATCAACGACAACGGATAACCAACAAAATGGCGAAGGAACGCGCGACCTATTCCAACTTCCGCTCCTTGAATTCTTTCGATGCGCAAACCAGTGGCCCACTTACCAACCGTCCGGCCCGTCAGTCCGGGAAGCACCCCGAGATTGAGCACTGTCGCCGCAATCCCGATAACAATGCCGACCGTTTCCGATGAGCTACCGGTCGTGCGCGCACCGCCACCAAACTTTCTGGCGATGAGCGTCATAAACGCCACGATCGAGACCAAAACTATATAGTCGATCAAGATCGCGCCACACCTCAAAGAAAACGGCGCGCGGAGCCTCTCGTAACGCGCTTTCACGGACCGCGTCCTCACGTCTGCGCGCCTGATCGCGGTTTCTTCTATCGTCGCAGTCATTAACGTTTGCCAGCAGTCAGCGGACAGTGTTGTGGTAAGTAGTCAGTGGCCATATTGACCCATCGAGTTCTCAATATTCTGATTAGTCTAAGAGTTGGGCTTTTCGGACGAGCAACTCTGACTACTGGCTATTATTATCCTAAAAGAAAATGAAGCGTTGTTTCACCCAATCGGAGTTTGTCGCCGCTATCCAAGACGCGCGGCTGACGTGGCGCCAGTCTCACCGAATCGTTGATCACCGTCCCATTAACTGATCCCAGGTCCTCAACCAGGAAGTTATCTCCTTCCCGCCAGATTCGTGCGTGGCGGCGAGAGACTTTAGTCTCTGAATCGAAGCGTGACAAATCAATTTCCGGAAAAATATTTGAATGAGGATCAGTTCGGCCCACCAGGTTGTTGTCTTTCTGCAGGATAAAAGACGCGTCAAGCTCCGTGGTTCCCGCAACGACCAGCTTCGCGGTCGGGCGTGAAGCATGCAGCGTTGCACTCGAGCCCACTCCAGCCATCGGCTGTCGCGCGCCACAGTGTGCACAAAAGATGTCGTCAGCCGCGATACGTCCGCCGCAAAAACCGCAGTAAACCGTCTGGACCTGAACCGTTTCGCTGCCAAGCAGCGGAGCGGGCGCTCCATAGCTAACGCGTCCGGCCATCAGTTTTTCAAGATGAGTGGCCAGCGCGTCCCGCATTTCTCCCGCCGACGCAAAGCGGTCTTCAGGCTTGTATTCGGTAGAACGCATCAGGATCTGTTCCATCTCAGTCGAGATAGACGGAGCGATCTGGCGTGGGCTCGGGTTTTTGGCAAAGTCAAAGATGAGCAGCGGATTGTCTTGCGGATCCGCGCCTGTTATCAAGTGAAACATGGTGGCACCGAGGCCGTAGAGGTCCGAACGGGGCTCAACTCTGCCACCAAAAAGTTCTGGCGGCGCATAACCCATGGTTCCCACCGCAGTCACGCCTTTCTCCTGCTGAGTTACCCAACGGGCAATACCGAAATCGATGAGCATCACCCGGCCGGTGTTTCCATCGATCATTAGATTTGCCGGTTTGAGATCTCGATAGATTATCGCCTTCGGGCGGCTGTGCAAATACTGCAACACGTCTGCGGCTTGCATGCCCCAGTCGGTAACGGTTCTTTCATCGATCCTGCCGCTCGGCGCGCTGCGCAAGCGCGACGCCAAATCACCTCCTGAAATGTACTTCATTACCAGGTAGAAACGTCCTAGCGGCTGGTCGTAGAAATAGTCATAGATCGTCGGAATCGAAGGATGCTCCAGGGAAGTCAGCAACAAGGATTCCCGCTTGAAATCTCCAATCGCTTTCTCGTGCTGCACGGGATCGAGGTGGGCCTCGACCATCTCCTTCACAGCGCGGGGGGCATCGCCCAGGTTGCGATCCTTGGCAAGATAGACGGCTCCCATGCCGCCGCCGCCGATGCGACGCGCGATCTCGTAACGGCCGTTTAAGACAGTGCCAGTGTCGAGTTGTTTGATTGTGGGCTTGTGTCCGCCGGTTGTTCCCTTGTGCGACGTAGCGTTCGTGCTTTGGATCTGTACGTCGCCGGTAGAAGAACCACCAAGAGAAGCCGACGACACAGGCTTCTGTTCTGGCATGTCTGCAGACTCCTTTGCTTCCTCAGGTTCTGTGGCTGGAGACACCGCTCGCTCGCCACTACTGGCGAGACTTTGGGATTCTTCGGAAGCTACGAGCCGTCGCGCGCCGCAGTTGCCGCAGAAACTTTCACCGGGCGCTATGTTCACGCCACATTCGACACACTCAGCCATTTAAATGCGAAAAGCCGTCGGTTTTGGTTTTGCTGTTTAGAGCCGTCTCAAATTCCTTCGCTATACAGATACGACGCGCGGCCCCGAAACTATCTAACTACGTGGAAGCGCAGAAAGGTTTTTCCCACAATGATCTCGTCGCCATCATTCAGGGGCTGACGATTTCCCGGTAGCAATCTCTTTCCTCGATTAACAAACGTACCGTTGGTAGAGCCAAGGTCTTCAACGGAGTATTGTCCGTCACGCAGCCGCGTGATACGAGCGTGGCGTCGTGATACTTTCGCCTCCGGATCGTCAGAGTCGAGGTCAACATCGGGGAAAATGCCTCCATCGGCATCCCAGCGCCCAATCTGCGATTCCGTATCGCTTAGCATATACTGCTTGCCGATGGATCGACCGCGCTCGATAATAAGTCGGGCATGAGGCTTAACACTCGAACCGAGCGAGGAAGAGAAATTGAGCGCTGCCGCGGCTTTGCCGGCCGCCAATTCTGGCTGCATGATTCCCGATGGCGCATGGGAACCATTCTGGCCATCGGAGTCACCTGTGAACCCGCCTACGCTTCCTGCGCCTGGGCGAGGATTTGGTCTCAGAGGTGCACCGCATTCATCGCAATATTGCGAGCCCTCGAGATTCTCGGTTTTGCACCTTTCACAAGTAATCATCTATTTTGTTAAAACTGCGCTGCAGATAAAACCCGCGAATACCACTCTCAGTTTCAGAGCCTAACTGCCTTCACAAGAAGCTAATCATTTTAGCGCGAAACCATTCGACTCGCCAACGCCACTGATCTCCCGGTCAGCGCCAAAAGCGGAAATATCATCTAAGGAGCCGCAGCAGGATTGCTATAATGGACTCGGATTTGCTAAAGGGCCCCATTAATTGCACTTAGTTGAAACTGTTTGCTATTTCTTGACGTAAAAGCTACTCGAACGGACGCGCTTTGGACTGGCGCAGTCTGTGCAGAATTAATACCTGGTTTACCAATAAGAAAATTAACAAACCTGATCGAAGGAACAAGACATGGCATTAAGTCGGAAAAAGAAGATCATTATTGCAGTCGCGGCAGTGGCTGTTTTAGCGCTGGTAATCATCGTCAGCGTCTTTGCCAGCCGCAAGGAAAAGCCCGAAGTAACTACGGTCAAAATTGAAGTCAGGCCGGAATTGCGGCAGACGGTAACAGCCTCGGGGGAGGTCAGACCGATCCAGTACATCAAGCTTACGAGCGAGGTTCCGGGACGCATTGAAGAGATATATGTAAACGCCGGCGATCAGGTGATTAAAGGCAAGTCGCTTGTGCGCATCGACCCGACCCAACTACAGTCGAACCAGGAGGCACAGTGGGCGGCCGCGCAAGCCTCACTCAACGATGTTCAGAATGCCCGCACCGCGGTTGCGTCGGCTCAGCAGGGGCTGGTTGTTGCCGAGGCCTCGGTTGCAATGGCGCGCCAGCAGGTAGTTGCGCTGCAAACCGCCGTCGATCGCGCCCAGGTGGATCTAAACACGGCGCAACGCGAACTGAAGCGCAATACCGATCTGATCGAGGCTGGGGTAACTTCTCGCGCCGAGTACGATGCCGCGCGCGACCGTTACGACCAGGGAAAGATAGCACTGGATACAGCCAGGGCGAACCTGGAATCGCAGAAGATTGCGGTGAAGGAAACAGTCGAGCGCGCCAATCAACAGCGCATTGCGGTGCAAGAAGCCAAGACCAGCATTAGGTCGTCGGAGATGCGCGCCAATCAACAGCAGGCTCTGCTTCGCGGTCAATCCAGCCAACGCTCGAAGGCGACTCAGGTATCGCCACTGAATGGCGTAGTCGCTGACATTCCGACTCGCGTCGGTGAATTCGCTGTCGCTGGACTTTCAACCACACCGCTAATGACTATAGCGGACATGTCCACAATCAATGTGGAAGTCAACGTCGATGAGACAGAGATCTCCAACGTCGAAGTCGGCCAGCAAGCCAAGGTGAAAGTTGATGCACTTGGAGACAAAGAGATTCAGGCCGTGGTTACTCAGAAGAACCCACTTGCGGTATCCAAGTCTGATACGCAAGGCGGGCTCTCAAACCGCGTAAACGTGCAAGAAGCAAAAGAATTCAAAGTAACAATTGAGCTGCGCGGGATGCCTGACGATGTTCGCAATGCTCTCCGCCCGGGCATGAGCGCTACGGCGACGATCACAACGAAAGTCAAGAACAATGTAGTTGCGGTGCCCCTCGAGGCAATTGTTGAGAAGTCGCCTTCTCCTTCACCTTCACCAGGGGCAACCGTCGCCGCCAGCACGCCAACTCCGTCAGCGGCTGAGAAGCCAAAGAGCATCAAGGGGGTCTACATTCTTGAGGACAAAACTACCAAGGTGAGATTCATCGAAGTGACCACCGGAATAACCGGCGAAGCCGATATTGAGATCACGAGCGGCGTTAACAAAGGTATGGAGATCGTCAGAGGACCAAGCCGCGTTCTCAAGACACTCAAAGACGGTATGACGGTCAAGCGCCAAATACGCAAACCGGGCGCTAATGCCAATGCAAATGAGGGCAGCTAATGAGCGATGTTACACTGGCATCTCGCCTAACCGAGGGCATTTTACAATCGGAGCAGCATGTTAACGGGCGGCACGACGCCCCGGCACTGATCTCGATGAGAAACATCTGGAAGACCTACCAGATGGGCTCCGAAGAGGTGCATGCGCTTCATGGTGTGTCGTTTGATGTGCCCAAGGGTGAGTACATCGCGATTACCGGGCCGTCAGGATCAGGTAAGTCAACCTTAATGAATTTGATTGGCTGCCTCGACACGCCTTCAAAAGGCGATTACTGGCTCAACGGTAAGAACGTGTCTGAAATGGACGACGATGAGCTTGCGCGCATACGCAATCAGGAAGTCGGGTTTGTATTTCAGACCTTCAACTTACTCGCGCGCGCAACTGCGCTGCATAACGTGGAACTGCCATTGATTTATGGCGGCATCGGTTCAGCTCGACGGCACGAGATGGCGAAGCAAGCCCTTGCCGCCGTGGATCTTACCGACCGCGAAATGCACAGGCCGAATGAACTGTCCGGCGGTCAGCGTCAGCGTGTGGCCATTGCTCGTGCTCTTGTCAATCATCCTTCGATCCTCCTCGCCGACGAGCCAACCGGGGCGCTCGACACGCACACAAGCATGGAAATCATGGACCTCTTCGGGCGCCTGCACGAGGAAGGGAACACGATTATCGTAGTCACTCACGAGCACGACATCGCAGCCCGTGCTCATCGGGTAATCTCCATCCGTGACGGACTGATCGAAAAAGACGAAAACTCGGTTAAGAAACGTTAGCGGTTGCGGGCTATTTGCTTCCGATGAGAGCCGATGAGAAAACGCCACACAGCTACGCCCGTTTCGGACGGAGCATAGCATTCCCTGCCAGAATCCGTTCCCTCCCGACCTTTCGGCTTGCGGCTCTGTGGGAAGCGTTCCTCGTCGCCGCTGGGAGCTTGCGCTCAAACAAGCTGCGCACGGGCCTGACACTGATCGGCATCGTCGTGGGCGTCTCGGCCGTGATCGCCGTCGTAACGATTATCAAAGGCCTGGATAACAAAGTCGCCACAACCTTCTCGTCCCAGGGTTCCACGGTCTTCACCATCTCCAAGCGGCCGCAAATAATCAAGTCTCGCGAAGAGTTTATAAAGTTCAACAAGCGCAAGGACGTGATTCGCGAAGACGCCGAGGCCATCGCTCGGCTGTGCACTTCGTGTTGGCGCGTAGGGGTCGCCGCGAACGTAAGAGAAACAGTCAAACACGCTGATCAAAAATTCGAGAACGTCAACATTCGCGGCGTTAGTCCAGCAACAATGTTCGATATCGACGGCCGCGCCATCGACGTCGGACGTCTCTGGACCGAAAACGAAGGTAATTCAGGCCGGGAGATCTGTGTTGTTGGTCCCGACGTTCTGACCAATCTCTTTGGCGGCGCCGCGTCGGACCGCGCCTTGGGACAGGAGATCAGGATTGCAGGAAGGCCATACCAGATCATCGGCGTGCTTGAGCCACTCGGTTCGATCTTCGGCGCTTCACGCGACAGCGTTGTTTACATTCCCTACTCGACCTATCAAAAAGCTTATGGCGCAAGAGACTCGATAGTAGTTTTCATCCAGGTACCGACTGCGGAGCAACTCGAAGCCGCTGAGGATCAGGTGCGCACGATCATGCGTAATCGGCGCGGCAGGATTTTTGGCGATCAGGAAGATGATGGGTTTGCCATGGAAACGCAGGATGTGTTTCTTGACCTCTACGGCAAAGCGACTTCGAACATTTACATTGTGACCATCGGCGTGGCTGCCATTTCGCTCGTCGTCGGCGGAATCGTCGTGATGAATATCATGCTTGTCTCCGTGACGGAGCGAACGAAAGAGATTGGTATCCGCAAAGCCATTGGCGCCCGACAGAAAGACATTCTCACTCAATTTCTGATCGAAGCCGTTAGTGTAACCGCGATCGGCGGCGCCATCGGTGTTCTGACAGGATTTGGATTGGCTTACGTGATCTCAGCTCTGATTGGTTTTCCGCTGCTGTTCAATGTCATGTCTGCAGTGCTGGGAGTGGCAATGTCGTCCGTTGTCGGCATCATCAGCGGCCTGTGGCCCGCCTGGCGTGCCGCGAAATTGGATCCGATTGAGGCATTGAGAGCGGAATGAGATGATTTCCGATTGCCGATTTGCGATTGCCGATTTGTCGAGCGTCGGTAGTTGTTTCTTGAGGCGTATCCCTTGCAAGTCCACGAAACACTCGGCAATCGACAATCGGAAATTTGAAATTTCATGCGAATTGACGACATCAAAGAATCAGCCTTGATGGCTTTCGACACGCTGCGAGCAAACAAGCTTCGTTCGTCGCTGACGATCCTGGGTGTCAGTGTGGGCGTCGTCACGATCATCTTTATGGTCTCTATCATTCAGGGATTGAACAAAGCCTTCGCCGACCAGATCGAGTCTTTGGGTTCAAACACAATCTTTCTCTCGAAATTCGATCCAAGTTTTGGCCGCCCTCCCGGCCCCGAAGAGATTCACCGCAAAGACTTGACGATGGACGACGCCGAAGCGCTGCGGCGGGAGGCGCCTTCGATCGCCGGCGTTTCGCCCATCCATCGTATGATCGCCGCGACTTTGCGTTATCAGGATAAGCAGACTGATACACCCATTCTTTTGGGTGTGACACCCTATTTCGAATTTGTTCACTCGCAGTACGTTGCGAGCGGGCGTTTTATCAGCGATATCGATATTCAGGATCGTTCAAACGTCTGTATCATCGGAGTCGATGTGAGGCGGGCACTTTTCCCCT
Source organism: Pyrinomonadaceae bacterium (assembly GCA_041487335.1). Classification (GTDB taxonomy): domain Bacteria; phylum Acidobacteriota; class Blastocatellia; order Pyrinomonadales; family Pyrinomonadaceae; genus PSRF01. Next base: position 1,414 of record JBGPNE010000028.1, on the reverse strand, counting down.
ACGAAAGCCCCGTGGATAAAGAGGTAAGAATCAACGGCAGTCCGTATCGCGTAATAGGGGTGATGGAACCACTGGGCAATTTCTTTGGCCAGTCGCGTGACAACTCGATATTCGTTCCTATATCCACCTTTGACAAGTACTACCCCGATCGGCCGTTTCCGGAAGTCGTATTCTTCATCATCATTCGTCCGAACTCGCGAGCTTACGTTAAATCAGCCATTGACGAGATAATTGAGATTCTGCGCCGCCGACGGCGCGTGCTGCCCAACGCGCCGAATAACTTCGGTATCTCATCACAAGATTCATTGCTCGATATCTACAACCAACTTACGGGAGCGACGGCATTGGTGCTGACCGCAATCTCGTTTGTCGCACTGATGATCGGCGGTATCGGAGTCATGAACATCATGCTCGTTTCGGTGACTGAGCGCACCAAAGAGATCGGTATTCGCAAAGCTGTAGGCGCAACGAAGCTCAATATCTTGTCGCAATTCTTAATCGAAGCCGTCGTACTAACCGCAATTGGCGGTCTTGCCGGACTGGCGGTGGGTGAAATCGCGAGTGTTTTGATGAATAAATACTCGCCCCTTCCCGCTTATGTACCGCTGTGGGCGATTGGCGTTGGCGTGGGCATTTCCGCTGCTGTAGGAATCATCTTTGGCCTCTGGCCCGCATGGAAGGCTGCGCGGCTCGATCCGATCGAGGCCTTGCGTTGGGAGTAAGAACGCGACCTATGGGTCGCCGGGCTTGCAACAATATTGTTAATCGAACCGTAGTAACCCTGCTGTGAAATTCATCGAAACCCTCAAGCTGGCCATTGCGGCGATTTGGGCGCATAAACTGCGCTCCGCACTGACGCTGCTGGGCATGATCATTGGCGTTATGGCCGTCGTCGTGGTCTATTCGCTAATTCAGGGCTTCAACACCTACGTCGACGAAAAGATCGCAGGCATCGGCGCCAAATCTTTTACGGTCCAGCGTTTCAATCCCCTCGAAGATTTCAAAGACACCGACACGATCGCGGCCGCTCAGAGACGCAACAAAGATCTTACACTAGACGACTTCGAGTATCTTAAACAACGTGCGACCTTGATCGGCAGGATTGGAGCGAAAGCGCGCGCGAGTCCGTCCGAGGTAAAACGCGGCAATCAGATTCTACAAGATGTCTTCGTCGCTGGCGCGACGGCAAACATTGCCGATATTGAGAACCGAGACATCGCCGAGGGCCGCTACATCTCCGACCCGGAAAACGACGCCGCCCAGCGCGTCGCTTACATTGGAGCCGATGTTGCGAGCAAACTCTTCCCGGCCGGTAACGCGATTGGTCAGGAGCTGACCATCAACGGTTTGCCTTACCGCGTAATCGGCATCGAGGTAGTTAAAGGTACCGTTTTCGGCGTGCCCCAGGACAATT
>JBGPNE010000027.1:0-11587 GCA_041487335.1 Pyrinomonadaceae bacterium | reverse complement strand
TTTGCAACACCCATTGCGGCTATTTTAACGGAGGATCACTTCGCTCGGCTATTCTGCCCTGCTTGTCGCCGGCCCGGATTGCTACTCCCGCAGGATCGTGTCCTTGTCGCCCTTTGAGCCTTCGGGCGCTCAGAGGGATCAAATCGCTAGTGTTGTGTGGTCGGTTCATGAATGAAAGAAAAGATTTTTGATTTTGGTGCTTTTTGGTGTGATTTAGTGGATCGCCTTCTGTTGGCAATTCAGAGACACTGCACTAGCTCCCAAAAGCCTTCGAAAACTGGCCCGCAAGAAGGATCAAGAGATAAATACTGACGAAGGCTGTGCCTGCTGCTAGAGCGATAAGCGGCAGGATGATCGCGCCAACAAACAACCAATCGCTCACTTTTCCTTTGCGCGCATGATCGGCCGAAACAGTAGCGCGCCGCTGGAGTAGCTTGAGGTTTCTGATGTTTGGTTTCCACCAGGCATCAAAAAGATCACCAGCCCAGGGAATAAGTCCCGCGATGAAATATACGGCGATATTGAGGCCCATGCGCAACAGCGTGATCTTGGGCACGCGATAGCGAACCGCGGAAACGACTATGTACAGTGCCACAATAGAAGTGGCGGCGTCGCCGACAGCCGGAACTAGATCTATTAAGGCGTTCAGGCCAAAGCGCCAGCCAAGGATGGGAATCCGAAACTGGTTGTCCATCCAGCGAGCCAGCACTTCAAGCTCACGTTCGATCTGCACACGGGAGGGCCGCGCTACGCGTTCGCGAGTGGTTGGGTGTTGCCCAACTCCGCTCTCTTGTAATGTACCTGCTGCCAAGTCTGAATCCGTCCCTGTGGAGAATTATTCGGAATTATATATTTCCGAAATTGGGCGCCATTCACTTTTACTGATCGGATTCACCGTATCCGAGTCATTTGTTGCCAGAAGAATTTTCCCAGGCGAGCAAAAGCGGTTAACGCATTGTGGTCCCCATTTTTTTGCTGGCCTTGCCTGGGTGGCAATCCCAGCGAGATGGCAAGTTCCTGATCGGGTTTGGCGATGTCTTCATCGCCTCTTTTGCTCGACAGCCAACGACTAAAAGTACGCGCGACCGTCCTTCTTTGTTCGATGGCAGCCTCCGCGACCAGCGCGCCGCGAAGATCGTCCAATTCGGCTATCTCCAACAGGTTTGCCTTGTAGTAGCTGCGCAGGGCAGCAAAGAACTTCTCGCTCCCGAGCAAACGCTCTAACTCAACAAACATCAGCGCGCCTTTGGTCGTTACGATTGCTGCATACTGAAAGGAGTTTCGATAATCACGTGTGGGACGGTTCGCGTCCATATCTTCGCCGCCAAACGTCCGATACAACCGATAGACTCCGCTCAGTTGATCCGCCAGCACAGTTGATGCCTGTTGCTCGCCGTATGCCTCTTTGTAATAGAGTAGTGCCGACCAGCACGAAAGCGCTTCATCCAGCACCGCCTCGCGCGCGGGATCATTGCCGACCGCGGCACCCCACCACTGATGAGCGATCAAATGAGCCACGCTCCATTCAAGACTCTGTTCCACCGCGGGTCGTTGTTCTCTAATGATCTCGGGAAGGTTGCGCATTGCTGGTGAATCGAAGTCGACGTAAAAAGCGCTGGCAATCAGGTCGAGCCCGGCAAACTCAGTGCTGCCAAGCCCGGCAACCAGCGGCGCCTCGGCGAGACTGATAGTCTTGAAAGGCAGTGGGCCGAATCGCGAAGTAAAGATTCGCAGAGCGTCTGATGCGACCCTCAGCATACGTTTGCCCACGCGCTCGTGCTCGGCAAGGAAAACCGATCGCACAGTAGTGTCCCCGACGCTAGCGTCCTCGTAACGCAAGCTCCGCCCGGCAATGATTGCAAAATCGCGCAAGGCTGATGTGCTAAAAGTCGTTGTGTTTTCACTCCCAGAGCGCGGGGTGCGTTCAGCTCCCGACGTAAAGACAGCTACACCCGGGGCGGTTTCTACCGTAACCTCATAGTCCGCAGCTTCGTTGAAGATTATGTCACCGACACTTGGCTCGAGTTTGCGCCGCCATTCGTCGCCGTCGCGTACTACCAGCACGGGATAAGCGGTGCCGAGCAACATCACCCCGCGGCAGCGGAAATTGATGTCTCGCGCGCGCCGTATCTCTCTTTCGCTGCGAAGCGCCGCACTGACTTGCTTCACCACATGAGTCATAAGGCCCGTCTCGTCAGGATCGATCTCCGGCACAGTGCCTTTAAAAGTGATCGCTACCTCAGTTGATCCTCCCGACGGTACCGATTCACGCAGGTTAACTCGTAGCGTCGTGCCCTGATCGTCAATGGAGAAAGCTAGCGGCGCAGCTGAGGCCGCGGATCGGACCTCAGAAATCTCAATTCGAGGCTCATCAGCTTCAGCACTACCATTCTGTGAACTCGCATTCACGGGTAATGTGGGTATCTGGTCGACACGCAGATTGGAATAGAGGTGGAAATAGAGAACCGAAGTTGGGTGATCACCTCGATTGGTCCAACGCACTCGTTCTGAACCCGAGTAGGAGAGAGCATCGAAGTCGAGTTTCAGGTGGATCTGATACTGGGTACGTTCAGCTACTTGTGATGCGATGGCCTTTGACGGCTGTGATTGCCGGGCATACAGCGTCGGACAGCTGAATATCGGTCCGGCGAAGAGCGACAACGTCAGCAGTAAAGTGGCCGGCGCGTGAGATTTTCCCAAGCCTCGATTCATCAAGTTGCTAATCCGACCAAGTATGTCTTATAAAGCGAACTTCACATTCGCGATTTTGGCGCCCGGCTGGAACCTTCAGTTATAGTTATCGAAGAAATGACATCGCCGCGCGTGATGCTGTCTACCACGTTCATGTCCCCCGAGACCCTGCCGAAAACCGTGTAGCCGCCATCCAGGTGCGGCTGAGGTGAATGCGTGACAAACCACTGCGAGCCGCCCGTGTCTTTGCCTGAGAGAGCCATTCCGACCGCGCCGCGTTCGTAAGGTACTTCGTTTATCTCGCAGCGAATTTGATAACCGGGACCGCCATTCCCATCACCGCGCGGATCACCCCCCTGGATTACGAAGTTTGGCACGACGCGGTGAAAGGTTATGCCGCGGAAGTAGCCGCGCTTCGAAAGCTGAATGAAATTGTCCACATTGAGCGGTGCATCATCAGGCAATAGGTCAATCGTAAATGCGCCTTTGGTGGTTGAAACCAGGGCACGAACGATTTTGCCGATGCGCGAAATGGCCCGCTGGTAATCTGCCGTTGTGTTGCGAGTTTGAACTGTGCCTATTCGTGAAGAGAAGTCGCCCACTCCATCTGCTTTCAGGCGGGCCACGGAGCGTCTTCGAATGAGGTGATCCGATGAGTCGAGTGCCGACTTGATCGCGTCGTAAGCAAATGCGCTTTTCTGTTGCGCGAGGGCGTCGAGAATCGCCAGCGCCGCATCATTCATCTCATCTTTCATCGCCTGAGGCAGCGCTTCTGCCAGAGCACGAGCATTAGCTTCGTATGGCGGCAGTTCGCCCAACAACTCGGCCGCCGTGGCGCGGACAATCACGTCTGACTCTTTAAGTTGCTTGCGCAACACTTCTCCAAGGTCCTTTGGCTTGAATGCAGCCAGAGCGCGCAGGATGTCTGGCATGGCATACTCGGAATGAACTGCCACAAGCGTGTTGATGTTGATTCCTGAATTCCGATAATCGAGCATACTGCGCAGAATATTTTGCGCTAGTTCTGCAAGCACGCCCCGGTCCTTTGTGGCCTCAGGCAGGGAAGCAATCTCACCCAGGCCTTGCGCGAGGTTCGAGCCCGCTCTCCAATCCAGCAGGAGTGCTTCCTGAGCTTTTCTTTTTGCGGCTTGTTCTCCACCGAAACTTGCCAGGTAACTACCGGGAGAAACTCGTGCGAAAGCGATTTCAATTTCGGGTGCAGTGTGGTTAAACTCCACGAGTACTAGTTCTCTTAACCATGCTACCGCCTCTTGATCTGCTGTTCCCTGAAGGATTCGGCCGAGTGTCGTCGCAATCTCCAGAACTTCATTTGCTTGCGCTCGGCGAGTTCTAAGATCTTGCTGAGCTAAGCTCCTGCTACGCTGCAGAAGAGGTTCAGCAGCACGCGCATCTTTCAAAGAACTCAGCGACCGAATTGCACTCACACGCACTCGAGAATCTGTGTCATTCAACGCACGATCCAATAGAGCATCGAACGAGGCCTTATCTTCTGTCGCGCCCAGAACTCGGGCGGCGTTTGCTCGAACGATCGCGTCTTGATCGGTGGTTAAGAGCTTTCGCAGTTGATCGTTTCCGTCGTTTGCGCGAAGCCGCGCCAGCGCATTTGCCGCATCTGCTCGAATCCGCGGGTCGGAATAGGAAAGAAACCGCGCAATTGTTTTTCCTGCATCTGCTGGCCGGGCGCGCAGCGCCGCAGTCAGTCCCATTAGTATAACTTCGTGCTCCGGCATCGAGCGCCGGCGAGCCTCAAAATCCAGCACCTGGGCGATCGCCTCTCCCAACAAGCGCGAGCGCGCCTCTTCGGTTTTTGGTAATGCTGCCGTGATCTTTCCCAGTGCTTCGACCGCACGCGCCCTTAGTTCCGCCGATTCGTGCTCCTTCTTTAGTTCAGCCAGCAAGACATCCGCGGCGGTTGCCGATTCGATCTCTCCTAGCGCAAACACCGCCAGCACGCGAGCCCTCTCATCACTATCCTTCTGCAGCAGCGAAACGAGCGACGGAACAGTTCGCTCATCACCGATTCGTCCCCCGGCCAGCGCTGCTCGCCTGCGCACCGCAGCGTTGCCATCAGATAACAAACTGCTCAAATCGTTGTCCCAGCGGCGCTCATCTTCTGCGCGCAGGATGCGCAGCATGATGCCGTTTGGGACTGAAACAAACTCTGTTGCTGCTTTCGAACCTCGTTCAAGTTTCTGCCCGTAGGATTTTGTCACAAGAGCGATAACAAACGCACAAGGAAGCAGACACATCATCGTGAGACGAAGCGCGGTTGACGCTCTTCGCAGAATCGTCTTGGGGTGCTCTTTCAGCATCGGGTCAAAAACGACATCGGACACTATGTTTCTCCGATTTGACCTTTTCACGCGAGGGGGGAGTTGCTCTCTTTATGTATCAGCGACGGGGATGGCTTGTGTCAAGGCTGCGCCGGTTCACCGGTTCACCCCGGCAGTTAAAGCGAGAAACAAGAAGGCGCCTCGACCCAATACTGGGCGAAGCGCCTTGCAAAATTTCTCCAAGTACCCGGGAAGGGATTAGCTTGCGACGTTTGAGATACTCGGAATCCCCGTTGGCTTGGGGGGGCCGTCCGGTTTGGGGGCTCCGTCCGGCTTATGGGCTCCGTCCGGCTTAGGGGCTCCATCCGGCTTATGGGCTCCGTCCACGCTGAAGGACTTCAGACTGCTCGAATCCAGTGGATGATCTTCCTTCTTCTTGTTCTTGTCCAATGTCGCGTTCATCTGCAACATCTTGCAGCTGCCTTCGAAGACCGCACCTTGTTCAATTACCAACGACGGGGTCTGAACGTTTCCATTGACTTTGGCAGCACGGCCTAGTTCCAAGCGTTGTGTGGTAATGATGTCGCCATTGATTGTACCTTGAATTAGCGCAACTGCGACTTCGATATTTGCATCAACCTTGCCGTTGGAGCCCACAATTAGGGTTCCACTGGTTGAGCTGACGCGACCTGATAAGTGGCCATCAACTCGCAGCATGGCTTTGAATGTTGCTTCACCGACAACAACAGTGCCGCTGCCGACAAACCCGCCCAGCGTGCCCTCCTTAATATCGCGGGCGAGTGCCTCGCTTTCTGTCAAGGCTTTAAGTGATGGAGGAGAAGACTCGCCGGACGGCTTGGCTTCCGTAGTCGTTCCCTGATACGAAGAGTAAGTTTTTGGGGTGGAGTAAGCCGATACATCTGGCTTGTCGGTTGAGTGTTCGTGATCTTCCTGATCTTTCTTTCCTATCCTGAGCATTAGTAACCTCCGTAATTGGGGCCGCGGTGATTTTAGTCACGAGTGCCATCCGGCATTAGAAGCAACAAAACAACGCGCTTGCCTTTGTTGTTGGATTGTTTACTAGCTTTGATGGCTAGTCTGATTGGTCAATAGCCCAAAAGCGGGCCACTCATCATAGACACAGTAACCAGCCTGTGTCCAGCCGGGTGTCAGGCAAATTATCACAAGCACGATTGATCCACAAGACCCTTTAGGGCCTTTTGGGGCCTAATCCGGACAGTACGAAGCGGGCTCGGTCCCGGCGTCGCAGGGAGATTGTTCGAGAGCGTACGGGGGTGGTTCAAAATCTGCGCCGACGACGCTCGCTCCCCTGAATGGCTGCGGGAAACAGTTTTTTTACATCAAGCACGCGAATCGATTGCTCACCGTGATTGAGAATACCCAGCAGGGGTCCTGCGCTTGTTTCTTCCGAAGATTCAATTTCAGCCCGTGCAACCTCGATAGCCTGTTCTATGCCTTCTACTGCCAGAGCCAGTTGTTCAGCGCCGCGCAACGCAATTATGTATGACGGTGAGAATCCATTGTCAGGCGCAGTTTCGCCAAGCAACCCGAGTGGATTTAGAACCGTCAGCATTCTTCCCTGAATAGAGACGACACCAAGGACCGCCTTTGGCGCGCGAGGCAAGGGAATCGGCTTCCGCCATTCAGCAATTGTCGCAATCTCGTCTTCAAAAAGACCGAGCTCAAGTGCACCTACACGTACGAGTTGCATTCTACGAACGGGGCGGTTTTCCTGCGTTTCCGAATCGCTTACTATTTCAGTGGTCAAATCTTTCGCTCCTTTTAGAGGCGGAAGTTGAGCGCCAAGCTCGGACGTTGTTCAGCAGTTCCACGGGAGAGTTGGGCCAATCTCTAAGCATTATACCGCGCTGGTAACACAAGTCGCGCGTCGAAACGTCACGGGGTAGTGTCCTAGTTTGGGTTTCTTGTAACGCAAACTGTCAGTTTGCGGCGCAAGCTAACAGCTTGCGTTACCAAATTAGGACACTACCCGCCACACCGGCTTCTGGCAAGTTTCAACGACCGCAAGTTAGAATGGCTGCATCGTCTGTAAGTTTTCTATGATCCATTACGACTCATTCCATACCGGTGACCAACGACTGGCTGCTCGGTTGCGAGCGAAAGGGCTGTCTCGATGGATGAATTTGACCGCTACCGCGCGGAGATGAATGAAAAGCTGTTGGGCAGCAATCATCTCGGAATAAAGAGATTTTTCGCGCTCGACAACCAGGCGTATGAAGACGGAGCACTCGATAAACGCACGAAGGAGTTGCTCGGACTGGTGGCGTCAACTGTGCTCCGCTGTGACGATTGCATCACCTATCACGTCAAACAATGCGTGGGTGTAGGTGTAACGCGACCGCAGTTTCTCGACGCATTCAATGTGGCGCTCGTTGTGGGTGGGTCTATAACGATTCCGCATCTCCGGCGCGCAATTGATCGCCTCGACCAGATTCTTGACAAGCAGCATCGTGAAGCTGCAGCGCCGCACAAGCATGAGTGAAAGCTTTAGTCTGAAGAGACCGAAGACAACGATAAGCCATCATCGTATATCAAGGCGACGGAGAATTAATTGCAATTTATTCAATGAGGGGTTGGTATTGAGACGAGCATTTAATCGAGCTTCATTGGCTGTAATTCTTTTAGCGCTTTCGCTTTCTGTTATTGTGGCCTTTTCATACCAAGCTCGCGGCCTAACCAGGAAAGGTTCTCACATGTCGGTACAGGAAAATGCCCGTGTGCGCGCGCCTGAGCTTAAAGGCGGCCGCGGCTGGCTGAATACGGAGACACCACTTTCGCTTGCGGCGTTGAAAGGCAAGGTTGTGCTTCTTGATTTCTGGACGTACGGCTGCGTCAACTGCATGCACATCATTCCGGATCTGAAGCGTCTTGAACACAAATACGCAAACCAGCTTGTAGTCATTGGCGTGCACTCGGCAAAGTTCGAAAACGAGAAGGATACGGAAAACATCCGGCGAATTATTCTCCGCTACGAGATCGAGCATCCTGTTTACAATGATGCGAACTTTACTGTCTGGCAGAGTTACGGCGTAAATGCCTGGCCGACACAAATGCTGATCGATCCCGCAGGCTATGTGATTGGCGGCATCTCTGGTGAAGGTAACTACGAGTTGATCGATCAGGTAATAGCAAAAACAGTTACAGAGTTTCAGAAGCGCGGCGAGTTGAACGAAGAGCCACTGAAGCTCACGCTCGAGCGCGCGAAAGTTGGTGACCTGCCGCTGGCTTTTCCGGGAAAGATTCTCGCCGATGGCAAAAGCGATCGCATCTTCATTGCCGATTCAAATCACAATCGCGTCGTCGTTACGAAGCTTGACGGTACTCTGGTCGAGACGATTGGTTCGGGTGCTCGTGGAGCTGCTGATGGTCCGTTTGACAGAGCAAGTTTCTTTCGTCCGCAGGGCATGGCCCTTGATCGGGATTCTCTTTACGTGGCCGATACAGAGAACCACCTAATTCGTCGTATCGATCTAAAAGCGCGCAAGGTGGAAACTGTGGCGGGTACGGGACAGCAATCCCACGACTATTTCAAAAGCGGTCCAGCGCGAACGGTCGGGTTGAATTCCCCGTGGGATTTGCAGGTTATCGGCCGCACACTATACATCGCGATGGCCGGTCCTCATCAGATATGGAAACTTGATTTGGATAAGAATGAAATTTCGACGTTTGCTGGGTCGGGACGGGAGGCACGTCAAGATGGGCCACTCCTGAAAGCCGGGTTTGCGCAACCTTCTGGAATAACTACAGACGGCAGGACCCTCTACACTGCCGACAGCGAAGCAAATATCATTCGGGCAATCGATCTCGCGAGTGGTCAGGTCAGCACGCTGGTTGGAGGTAATCTTTTCGACTTTGGTGATACGGATGGATCCGGCGATAGTGTGCGCTTGCAGCATCCGCTTGGTGTGTTTGCTCTTGGCGACAAGATACTTATCGCTGATACATACAATCACAAGATCAAAGTACTCGATCCGAAATCTCGGAGAGTGAAACCCTTCCTCGGCACGGGCAAGCCTGGACAAGCAGATGGCCCAACACCTTCGTTTTATGAGCCCGGCGGATTGAGTATGGCGAATGGAAAACTCTACGTCGCAGACACAAATAACCACGCCGTACGAGTTGTAGATTTGAAGACGAAAGAAACTTCCACTCTTCGTATCAAGGATCTGCGGCCGCCGGTTCCCAGTACGACTGTTGACGTGGCTAGTGGCGAGCCGGGCCCGAATGCGGAGGAAGTAAAGCTTGCTCCACAGCATCTGCGCGCAGGCAGCGACGGCTCACTAATTGTAAATGTTGGCTTGCCAGCAGGCTATCACCTAAATCCCGCAGCGCCCCAACGCTACCGAGTGTCAATCGAAGCAGGGCTGCATCAGCTCGCGCTGCAACAGGAACCGATATCTGGTGACACCGGGCGTGATAACGTGGTTGCACGATCTTCAAAGGACCTGCAGCTTCCGTTGCGAATACCTTTCCATACGTTAGAACCCGGAAGCGCAGAACTTCGCATACAACTCACTCTCTTCTATTGTCGCGAAGACAACACGGGCACTTGTCGGATCAAAACGCTTGTGTGGCGAACGCCCATTGAGGTTACGAATGAGCCGTCTGCCGCAAACGAGATTAACCTGCGAGGCAAGATAACTTCTGAATAGCCCGGGATTCCTGAACTACACCAACACAGCTAAGCTGGAAACTTGCTCCCGATCAACCGAGCGAGTAATATCGGTTTTCCCCTAATTTCATCATCAGGAGTAAATGCCGTGGCTGACCAAACAGGAGTAAAATCCGTGCCGGACAAACCATTTCTAACGGACATAAAAACTTTGCGCGAACGCGCCCGCAAGCACATTGAGAATGGCGCGGTAACCGAGGGATACAGTGCGGATCGTGAGAGTGTAGTCAAGGTGCTCAACGAAGCCCTGGCCACTGAGATCGTCTGCGTATTGCGCTACAAGCGCCATTACTTCATGGCTTCCGGCATCAATGCTGAGAGCGTCGCAGCCGAGTTTCTGCAGCATGCTAATGACGAGCAGGGTCACGCCGATCAGATCGCGCAGCGTATCGTGCAGTTGGGTGGCGAGCCGAACTTTAATCCGGAAGGTCTACTGACGCGGAGTCATGCGGAATACGTTGAGGGCGATACCTTGACGGATATGATCAAAGAAGATTTGGTTGCCGAACGCATTGCCATCGACAGTTATCGCGAGATCGTCAACTACCTTGGCAACGACGATCCAACGACGCGGCGTTTGATGGAAGGCATACTCGCCGTGGAAGAAGAACATGCCGACGATCTAGTAAACCTTCTCGATAAGATCGGCCACTAGGCTTATGTTCGTGTAGCACTCTTGCCTGACAGCCAGCCAAAGAGCACCAACTACGGACGACCTACGATGTGTCGTAGTTGCGGAGCAATTGTCGGCGGGGGCCAGGGGCAGTGCGCAGTCTGTGGCGCCTCCACCACCAGCACAACATCTCCAGAAAGGCCGCGGACTGCCGTGGATCGCGAGACCATGCGGTTTGCCCGCGCTGTTCTAAACCGCCCTTACAAGTTCACCATCATTCTGCTCATCGCAAATTTTTTCGTCTTCTTACTGATGTGGCAGTCAAGCGGGATGGCAACTCAGAACCTGTGGCTATTTCCTGGGCCGGTGCTATTGGCCTATGGCGCTAAGCTGAACAGTTTGATTAACGAGCAACATCAGTGGTGGCGTTTCGTTACGCCAATGTTCGTCCACGTGGGAATTCTTCATCTTCTGGTCAACATGTACAGCCTCTGGATTATTGGCCCGTATGTGGAAAAGCTCTACGGGTCGGCCAAGTTCGTTGTGTTCTGGATCGTGACTGGCATTGCGGGTGTAGTGGCCAGTTACCTGACTGTTGGTAACTCCGGCGGCTCTCTTAGTCCATTGGCACGGTTTCTTTTCAAAACGCAAGATTCTCCTTCGGCTGGCGCATCAGGCGCGCTCTTCGGACTCGTTGGCGTTCTGTTTGTTTTTGGTATCAAATTTCGTCACGAGCTACCCGAAGGTTTTAAGCGCGCTTTTGGTACTGGAATGCTGCCAGTCATTCTCATTAATCTTTTCATCGGATACATGGCGCACGGCTTTATCGATAACGCCGCGCATCTCGGCGGTCTAATCTCAGGTGCGGCCCTGGCGATCGTTGTCGGATATCGCAGGCCTGGCGAGCGCGCTAGCCTGACGGTCCTATGGCACGTGTTGCAGATCGCCTCGATTGGAGTTGTGGCTATGAGCTTTTTCGAGGTGGTGCAGCACTTCAAAGATCCGCTAGCTGGCTCATTGGCTACTGAAACCACTCAGCTTTCCAACGATCGAAGCGCGGATTTTCTTACTTATGCCGTGGCGATGAATGACGCCCAGGAGGCAATGGTTAGCGCGATACAGGACAATGATACGGACAACCTCGACCGGACCGTAAAAGCTTTAGAGTCGGTGCCCCATCTCGACCCAGAGGCGGACGAGTTGAAGGAAAGGCTGAAGGTTCTACTGTCAAAAGCAGAGCGGCCCAATGCGGTTGCTGCTGCTTCTCGACAGCGT
>JBGPNE010000026.1:0-11655 GCA_041487335.1 Pyrinomonadaceae bacterium | reverse complement strand
CTCGCGCAGCTCCTCAAGAACGATTCCCTGCAAGAATGCAGTCGCGGCGAGAATGTTCCCGTTAGTCTCAATCTTGAGATTGTTTGCTCGGAAGACTTCCTCGAAGAGTCGCCTGGCCGACCGAGTTGTGAACGCCCAGTACCATGACTCCCCCCAGTCATAGTGATCTATCTGAGAGATGCCGGGAAAAGTCGCCAGAAGAACGCCGCCCGGCCTCATAATGCGATGCAAGGCTGAAAGGGCCGCGCGGACATCATAGATAAGATGCAATGTCTGGGTTAGCACAATGCAATCGAAGGTATCGGATGGTATATGATCAGCATTGGCTAGGTCGGCTATGATGGTCGCTCTCGGGTTTTCCCCCGACACATGCAGTACATCGCTTCGAGTGATTTGGTCGCCGCCGAATCGCCGCGTGTATGTATCATCGCCGACTTCCAATACGCGGCCACGGATATCGGCGGCGTAGCGACTTAGAAAGTCTTCAATGTAATAGCGGTCAATTGGCGTGCCCCGATCAAATCCGAAAACGCGACTAATGGGAGTCAATCGTCTCAGATCGCCGAAGCTCACGAGGCCGACCGGAATCCGGTCCTCCCCACGATGCCGGTGAAACCAAAGCCAGCGATAAACGGCAGCCGGCAATGCGCGTACTGCAATCGATTTCAAGCGGTCCTTCATGATCCGCGCGTCGTAGCTCACACGCTCCCGCAAACCGGATAAGCCAGGATGGCGCGATTTCCAACGCTCCCTCTTGATGGTATGACGCAACTCGTGGTCATCAACCCCTTGCGACAATGAGTACGTCTCCAGCCATTTTAGAAACTTGAGCCTTTCTGTTTTATGTTCACCTGAGGCTTCGGCAACCGCACAGCATGAATCGGAGTGCTTCCTGTATTTGTACCAACATTCACTCGACACGAACACGGGCGCCTTCAACGAAACCTTTGAATGAAAAACCTGGTCTTCAAACATCCCACGGAAGCTTTCATCGTAACCGCCGACTTGTTTCATGATCTCGCGTCGCATCAGGCTGCAGGTGCTTGTCGCGACCTGGTTTTGCAATAGGATCGTGACGAGCGTCGGGGGGCTTACAAGTGTGTCGGGCCGCACCCCAAGGTCTGGCACATAATCGCGTTTCGCATCGTCCTCGTTCGCAGTCCAGCTATACCAGTATTGAGTCGCGCCATAGACCATCGCGGCCTCAGGGTTGGCCGTGAGGATCTCCACTTGCTGTTCAAGTTTCCCAGGAAGGCACACATCATCCGCATCGAGGAACGCGATCAACTCGCCTCGCGCGTGCATCAATGCCAGGTTACGTGATGCGCTCATGCCTCTATTCTCATGACCTGGGTGTTCGAGATAACGCACCTTATCCGGGTGTTTTGCGGCGTAACTCTGTGCTATTCGAGTAGCGCCGTCGGTTGAACCATCGTCCACGAGAAGCAACTCCCAGTCTTGAAAGCTTTGATCAAAAACGCTTTCTATGGCCTCATCGATGAATCTTTCAGCATTCAGAAAGATCGTTATTGCCGTCACCAGCGGCTTATCGCCAGCGGTAACCCCACCGCTGAAGTCACACTCGGCCATCGGGCTAATCATCTGAGTATGCGTACGGCTCCTCTCAGTTTTGAAGGTTCAGCACAACGCTGTTTAGTCTTCCGCGGGCATATTTCACAAAGCCCCAAGGATAGTATTGCAAGAGCGTAATTAGCCCGGTAAACGCCTCGCTCCAATTCCGTTCTCGCAGCCGATTGCTTACGACCAAAATCAATTTTTCGCCGTAGTCTTTTTGTACACTTCCAATTCCATCTAGTAATGCACTTTCATGCTGCTTCCGTCCTTTTACGAACCTTCGATGATCGCGCCGCGCCTTGACCGCACTCTTCAGCATCAACGCATAATCGCGGCTCATGCTTTCATCGTGCCGACGATATTCGAGCACCGATGTACCACTGCAACAAACGGGGAAGAGTCTGGTGATCCGAGCATTCAGGTCGAAATCCGCAGAGCCACTGAGGAAGACATTGAACGCGCCAACTGATTCCAGGACTTCACGCCGATACACGACTGCGCCTGCAGTCCAGATGTAGTTACGGCGCAACAGTTCCAGATAATGGTCGTCGTCCACGGCAATTTGATGCGGAATTGGGAGCGGCGAGCCATCCCGTGCGATTAACTTCACGTGGCCGTAAGAAAACGCGCATTCATGATTTGCTTTCAGTGAGTTCACTCCATCCTGGAGTGCGTTCGAAAGAAGCCTATCGTCTGCGTCGAGGAAGACAACGTAGCTGCCGTTGCTGGCCCCGAAGCCGGCGTTGCGCGCGCCGGCAATTCCGCCGTTCCTCCGCCTCAAGCAGCGCACTCGCTGAAAGCTCGCTGCAATCTTTGCCGTATCGTCAGTCGACCCATCATCGACAACGATTATTTCACAAAGCGGATAAGTCTGCGCGAAGACGCTCTCAATCGCTTCGCCCAGAAAACGCGCCTGGTTGTAACAAGGTATGATTACTGATGCCAGATCTGGATTCCGCATAGTTAGGATTTCGCTCATTAACGCAAGTAGTCATTGTCCTGTCGGGTTCGCAACAAGCGACAAAGCGCTCCCGAAATTGTACGTCGCGCCAACACCCTCAAACCGTTCTTGATGAGCAACCTGCGGTAACTGATATGTCGTCCCAGGCGAGGCAATCCATGCAAGAGGCACTTCCGTCTTGCGCTCGCGACAGCACGGCGGAGATTGACGTCGTCAATTTCCCGAGAGTCCAAATAGCCTTCCAACCGCTTCAGATATTCGAGGCGCGCTGACCGCATTTGCCCACTCTTTTTCACAACGGCGACCGCAGACCCGGGATGTTTGCGATACTTGGACCACCTCTGGCCGGACACAGAGACCGGCCAGGTGAGAGTTAACTTTGCGTAAAACACCTGGTCCGTAAATATCCTGCGAAAGCTCTCTTCAAATCCTCCGGTCTCGATCACACCTTGGCGCCGCACCATAATGTCCGAGGGACAGGGGATAGGTATTTCTTCTCTCAAGAAGCTGACGAGAAGCGAAGGCGGTCTCACCAGCGTATTGGGACGAACCCCGGGCTCGATTATCAAATCCCGTTTGGCGTCTTTGACTTCACCTGTCCAGCTATACCAATAGTCTGTTTGTCCGTACAGCATCATCGCTTCAGGCTGAGATTCAAGAATAGATATCTGGCGCTCGAGTTTCTCAGCGAGCCATGCATCGTCGGAATCCAGGAAGGCAATGAATTCTCCTCTGGCATTTCGAATGCCGAGATTTTGCGATGCGCTTATGCCGCGATTCTCGTGGCCAGCATGCTGCAGATAACGCACCTTGTACGGATGCTGCTGGGCGTATCGCAGTGCCATTGCCGTGCTGCCATCCGTTGAGCCATCATCAACAAGCAGTAACTCCCATTCGCCGTAGCTTTGAGCGAATACGCTGGCGATTGCTTCTTCAAGAAATCTTTCAGCGTTCAGGAAGACGGTTATCACCGTGACTAAAGGCGTGCGTTTCATGTCTTGCACCTAATTCTACTTCTCGCACAGCAACAAAACTTCGTTGTCCTCGCCATGCGAGACTATGCTCACGTCACAAAAATGCGTTGAAAGCGCAGAGACGAAGTCCTCGAGTCTGCCCGGACGATTCGCCTGCGAGCTCTCGCGCTCTTCAAATTCGACAATCAGCCAGCGCCTTGAAAAAGAAGCCAGTCCTTCGGCGATAAGATCGAAAGGGAGGTGATTCTCAAGTGCAATTCTACGCGTCAGGCCCAAAGCTAAAACCAAATCACATTTCAACCGCTCGGTCGCGGCGATCGAGTAGTGATCAGAGAACCCGACAGAAGGAGTTGGTTTGATGAAATCTACTATCAATGGAAGGATCGGCAAATCCTTCTCTCGCGCTGTGTCGTATATTGCTGAAACGCGCGCCGCGTCCGAATCGACAGATACTACCTTAAAGCCCATGATGGCCGGAACAGTAGTGGTCCAGATTGGTCCTCGGCTCAAATCCAATACGCTGTCCGGCCGCAGTTTGGTCAGAAGCCTCCGGAGAATCAACGGGCGCGACATGCGGCCGGTCGCGGATGACGGCGAGGGCATTGATTCATTGCGCCGTCGTCGATGCCGGCCTTCATAAGATGGCAATTGGATCTCTTCCAGGTCACGCCTTACCTGATAAAGAAGAGTCAGGGTGGGTTGACCCGATCGTTTCCTAAAGATCGACTGGATTGATCTGGCCGTCCGTCGAAGTATCCTGGAAAAAATGAACCTTGATGGACCGGAGCCCCGCACAAGAGTGAGGACCTCGCTTCTGAGGACACCCTCGTATTCCGGCATTAGTGTTCGCGCGATGCGCTCCTGGCCATGGGCCATCAGGATTAACGGGTAATAACAGAAACGGCAGAACTCATCATAAGCAGACCATGTTCCCTCATTCTCTTGAGGTGCAATAGAAGCCAGATCTACCCAAACCGGCGTGGAAGAATCAAACAAGACGTTCCAGGGATGCGCATCTCTTAGGCTGAGCCCTCGCTGAGTAAGCTCTATCATTAGGTCGACGATCTTGAGCGCCGCATCTCTCAACATTGCCGCGCACCACTCATTGGGATAAGAGACAAAAGGTATCTTTCGATGCCTCACGACGGCGGCGTATCCGTTGAGCACTCGATCTGTCGGTTCGCTCTCTATGAGCAATCTTTGTTCGACCAAGGCTTGCACAACGCCCTCACGAAACAATCGACCAAAGAATGGGGCTTGGGCGTGGGTGATGCCCCTGCACAGTGTCCCATTCCACCGAAAGAGCCTCCCCGCGTCGTCCGCAAATGAATGAGGATGGAAACTCATTTCCTCTGATGGGATCGTAACGCTATCTGGCGCTGTTTTGCTTCGTGCGACCATCGGAGCCTCACAGTCGGCGGCGAATCTCCATATGGAGTCGCGCCTTAAATCTACTATTCTGGGATTTCGCCATAAGCTTTTTTCGATGCCAGGGCGCGGATGAAAGTGACGATCTCGCCAATGACACTTCGGTGCGCCGTAGCGAGGTAATCCAGCCGTCGCGTTCGAAAAAACCCCTGAAAGAAGTGAAGACGCTTTTCACAGGCAAACGAGCGGCTTGGATTTCCAAGCAGGAAGAGGACTAACCAGGATACCGCGTCAATCGTGGCCTGCTTGTAAAGAAACGCCGGAACATCAAATAGTCTGCTGGAGGCGCGCTCCATTGCAATTGATCGCATGATCGCGTAGAAATGCCCGTGCCCGGTGTGCCATCGCCGATGATAAGCCTTCGTCATTCGCTCAGCGGCTACGTCCGTTTCTACGATCAGTTCAGGGACATACAGGCAGTCGCGGCCGGCTCGCCAATAACGCTCGAGCAGCTCCGCATCCTCCATCGAGCCAATGCCGTCTTTGATTCGCTGCAAGTCGGGTGCAAACAGTCCAATGGCGACGATTGCCTCGCGCCGGATCGCCAGATTTGCGCTCACCAGGCAGAGCGGGTTGTTAAGGTTTATCGTTAGTGGACGGTTGCCGTAGTCCTGCAGGGCCAGCGGCATCCAGTGTTCGGGTGTGAGCCAGTTGGGTGGCGGCGTGCGCCAGAGCGGCAGAACTTTTCCACCGATGCAGTCGAACTCAGGACTCGCGTCAAACGTGCGCTTGATGGTAGCAATCCAATCCTTTGCCACCCGCACATCATCATCAGCGAATGCGATGATCTCCGAGCAAGCAACCGCGAGTCCCGCGTTGCGCGCAAACGACGAGCCCTGCCTCGGTTCGAAGACATATCGGAGGTTCTTGTGACCTTCGGCGATGTAGCCTTCGACGACTTCCCGGGTGGTGTCGGTAGAATTGTTGTCCACCACTATCACCTCGTAGCACACGCCCCGGCTTTCTTGCTTTAGCACGCTCTCGAGCGCCGCCGTCAGCATCCCGCTTCGATTGTAGGTGATGATCACCGCTGTGACTTCGTAGTGCCTCATTGAACCGCTTCCTCGACCTGGCTGCGCTCTTCCAGCATCTGTCCTCATGGAGTCTTCGCGCTGATGTTGGGCGTTCACCGATTTCGGTTTCGCTTTTTTCGCAGCAATGCCTTAACACATGTTCCTATCTCTGAAATGCCTGAACGCCTTCGGCGCGAGGCATTTTGCTCGTACCGGTTTCCTATATAACCAATCAAGTACCATAAACCGTTCCGGTGGCGAAGTGAGGCGGCCTGCTGACCGAGCAGGGTAGAACTCAGCAAGCCAAGTCCGCCGGCCAACAAGTTCCGATAGATGAATGCGGGCACGCCAAACAACGTCACCGCGTCAGACGCTTCACCCACTATGCGACCATCCGGCCCCATTATTTCGTTCAATCGCCTCCTCCGCCTGCTTGTTACCTCTACAATTACCTCGT
The DNA here is from genome assembly GCA_041487335.1 of Pyrinomonadaceae bacterium. Classification (GTDB taxonomy): domain Bacteria; phylum Acidobacteriota; class Blastocatellia; order Pyrinomonadales; family Pyrinomonadaceae; genus PSRF01. The sequence continues at coordinate 5,247 of JBGPNE010000026.1, read as the reverse complement.
GGCGCCGGTAGCACTGTGTGAGAACGCTTTCAATTGCGTCGGCAAGAAACTGGCCCTGGTTGTAGCAGGGTATAATTACCGACACCAGAGGTGAACTCTTCATAGCCGAGTCCCAATCCGCCGCGACCTATTGCTCGCTCGCGCAGCGCGGGTTATCAAGCCGAATCAAATCCCATTCAGCGACAGGTTCAGGCAAGTTTGAATCGTCATTCGTTGTCTCCGGTTCCTCGCAAGAGTAGTGCCTGGCCACAAAGTATGGCGCACGGGCGGCAGCATCCTTCTGTTGTGTGATTCGCCATTGATGAGGAACGTAAAAGCTGCCGGAAGCGCGCTTCCCGGGCTCAACGCGAAGGAGGGCGGAGCGGTACTGCCAGTCAATCTCTTGGCCGTCGGTGCGTCGTTCGATAGTCGCGTCGGCGTAGTAAACGCCAGGCTGTAGACCGAGTTCGGCGCACGAGAACTGCAATGCGCCTTCGCCTCGGTCGACGTTGATAGCGTCAGCTCCCAAAGACGTCGAAAACTGGCAGTGAAGCTTGCCGTCCTGTGAATAATAGAAGACTTCAAAATCAAGATCGCCGAGTGGCTCGGTTGCAGCAAACTCGACGCGCGCGATGAGCGGACCTCCAGTAAAGGCGTGAAGCACTTCGCGTTCTTGATCGTCGAGAAAGGTGAGCCGGGTTATTCGTATCGGATTGCGCGCACCACCCCTTTCGTAAGTTTTTGGGCCGGTCAACCTCTCCGAATTTGACTCTTGCTGGTATCGACGTATGACATCGCCGGGTAAGCCGCCAGATGCAATCTCACCATTACTAAGCAGCAACGCGCGGTCGCAAAGAAACTCAACTGCGTCCAGGTCGTGGGATATGAAGACAATAGTCGTACCGCGGTCTTTTAACTCAAGTATCCGGTCGTAGCACTTCGCCTGAAAAGCTTCGTCACCGACGGCCAGGACCTCGTCGAGCAATAGAACGTCAGGCTGTAAATGAGCGGCTATCGAAAATCCAAGGCGGACATACATGCCCGACGAATACCGCTTGACCGGCGTATCTATGAACTGACGAACACCCGCGAAATCGATTATGCTATCGAGGTTGTCACTGATTTCGCGACGACGCATTCCGAGAATCGAGCCGCTCAAATAAATGTTCTCCACTCCGGTGAGCTCGGGATGAAAGCCCGAGCCTACTTCGATCAGGGCCGACAGCCGACCGTTGATCATGATCTCGCCGGAAGTAGGAACGGTGATTTTTGAGAGCAGCTTTAGTATCGTGCTCTTCCCCGCCCCGTTTGGGCCGATGATGCCAAGAGTCTCGCCGCGAGTAACCTGGAAGCTGACATCCTTGAGCGCCCAGAAATCTCCATATTTTCCAGTCAAGCCTCGCAGTCCTGAAAATGGAGTCCGCGTTGCACCCGGACTCAGGTCTCGCTGAATGCGATACTTTTTTGAGACTCGATGAAACTTGAGATCAATCATGAAATTCTAACCTGCGCATCTAGATGACGTCGGCCATCGTTACCTCGACCCGCTTGAAGTACATATATGAAGCGATGAGCAGAATTCCTGAGATCAACATTGACCTTCCCAGCGAAGCGAAGTCAGGTGCGGCTGCAAACAGGATTACCTGACGAAAATTCTCGATTATGGGACTCATTGGATTGACCAAGTGAACATAACGCAACCGCGAAGGCACGGCGCTAGTTGGGTATACGATCGGAGTTGCAAACATCCACAACTGGAGCAAGAGCGGCGTCGCCATGCCAATGTCGCGGAAACGTACCTGGGTTGCAGAGCAAATCAGAGCAATTGACAATGAAAAGGCAATAAGCACCACGATGATTGGAATGGCATAGAGGGCATTTGCCGTAAGCGGCACGCGGTAGTAAACCATCAGCGACGCCAACACAATAGAAGCTATGAGGAAGTCAACCTGTGCGGCCAGCACGTAGCTTATCGGTAGAATCTCCCGAGGAAAATAGACCTTGGTTACTAATTGTGAATGACTCACGAGGCCGCCGGTTGCATTCGTAACGGAAGATGAAAACGAATTCCAAGGTAGGAGTGCGACGTAGGCGAATATTGCGTAAGGCACGCCGTCGCTCGGCATTCGGGCGATGAGCGAAAAGACAGTAGTAAAAATGATCATCATCGATACGGGCTGAAGAATTGCCCAGGATACCCCGAGTATCGATTGTTTATAGCGCACTTTGATGCGATGCATTGTTAGCGTGTACAGCAGATCACGATAGCGGGCGAGTTCGAACACGCTATTGATTATTGAAAATCGCGATTGCGACGGCGAGCGGATCACCGTCACTCGTCTAGCCTCGGCCGGCAAGACGACGTCTGCGATAGCGTTCGATGTCAAACGAGTGGCCATTGTCAATTCGAGTTATTCAGCTACTGGTTGGCAAGTCGGTTAAGTCAGACTCGCACAAAGTTTGGTGCTTGCCATTCTGAAGAGGTCTAATTGGCGCAGCCAGGTCGCTCGCAGACTCAGTCTTGTAGAGATGTTTGCCGTAGAAGAATCCAGCCGCATCCCATGCTGCAAGTTCTCTGCTGAAAGCGTGCGATGAGTCCCCGCGCCTCCTGATGAACATCCCGGCGCAGACCTCGGATAACCCTCGCGCCGCCTCTCGGTAAAGGTAGCGCGGAATTCCGCCAAAGTACGCAACCGCCTGTCGACGATCTCGATCGATCAGCCCGGCAGAAACTCCGCGCCAAAAACACCAGCGACGGAAATAGCCCTTGCGGAGCCTCTCGGGAGGAATGTAGTGATAAATGATGAGACTGGGTAGATAGAGACCTCGCGCTCCAGAAGCAAGTAACCTCTGGTACATGTCGTCGTCTTCACCGGCGAGCAGCCGCGTGCCGTTGCGCCCAAGCTTAGTATTGTAGTATCCGACCTTGCTCAGAATTGCGCGTGTCAGCACGGCATTACCGCCCATCAGAATGCCCGGATAAGTTTTGTCAAACGGCACGATTTTGTCGCCGCCATCGATCCACCCAATCGCTCCCAAGTAATTCATCGGGAGCCAATCGGGCCGATCTGCTCCCCATTGAGGCACATAGGGGCCGCCTATGAAGTCGATGCCGCCTTGCTGGAAGATCGAATGGACTGAGCTGTACCAGCAGCGGTCTATTTCCTCATCATCGTCGATCATGCCAATCAGCTCACCGTTGGTTGATGCGATGCCAGCATTCAAAGCGAATGATCTTCCCTGACAGATTTCAAAAACATAGTTCAGCCCGCCCTTAAACCGCTCCGAATAGCTTTCGACGGTCGCCCGGGTGCCATCCACTGAATTGTTATCGACGATGGTGACGCGGACATCAAGTCGCGATGGCAGCTCCGCCTCCAAGAGACTATTGAGGGTTCGCCTTAGCATCAAAGCGCGATTATGGGTTGGAATTATGACATCAAGAATCATCAGGGAATTATTGCAGTCACTGGTATGTTGCTTTCATAATTTAGTGATCAAAGCTCACAAGTCGTTCCACTTGTTCCTATACCGCAAACTTGCGCTAACCTTCATTTTTCCGCACAGGCGGAACCGTCCGAACAGGCAAAAAACGAGATTTTCAACGGCCATTCAAGCGATAAAGGCAGTTGTTTCGAAATTCTTGCGTTGAATGTTATTATTGACCCGGCCAACAACGGTGTGCTATAATGTCCGCTCCCAAGAAGACATGCTGGAGTTCTTGAATACTTAGGCCCCACAAGACTCGCTCTTAAGTTGCAACACGTCTGCTCGCCTAAGGTCGTCGGCCTGCAAGGCGCTCAGGTAGGTCTCTTTTCATCTTAAGACCGCAAAGGCCACACCAGGGATTGGTGGTCAGGCCAAAGCGGACCCGAGAGGAAAGGCTCCGTTAGGCCCCAGGCGCTCCGCAGCGTATTGAAAAGATTTGTTTGAGGCAGGTGTATCGGATTGAGTCTGCGAATGGACCCCGACGCAGACTAGCAGAGAATAGCTCCCACAAAACTAGAACGAACCTGAACGCTCCACCTCACGATCTGTGCGATTGTCTCTTTTCCGGACGAATTGCGCCGCGAAAAGACGAAGCGTGTTTGCGAATTCAGTGGGAAGACAAATACTCGATCGGGAGACTTAAATGAGAAGATTCTTCGTCAAATGTCTTGTGATTGTGTCGCTGTTCGTGGGGGCCGTGCTTGGGCTCGCGCTAGGTATTACCTCGGCGCAGAGTCCATCCGATGTTGTTCTTTATGCGGCGGAGGCTCCGGTCAGATCAGGTTGGAATGTTGTAGCGGATTCATCGGCGGCGGGCGGGACCAGGTTGGCTAATCCTAACCTCGGAGCTCCAAAACTGGTTGACCCGCTTGCAAGCCCGGTTCGCTACTTCGAGATGACCTTTAACGCGCAAGCAGGCACGGCGTATCGCCTCTGGGTCCGGGGCAAGGCCGAAAACGATGACTGGGCGAATGATTCCGTCTTCATACAGTTTTCGGGCAGCGCCGATGCAGGAGGAACAGCCGTTTATCGCATTGGCACCTCTTCAGCTACGACCATTAATCTCGAAGACTGCTCGGGGTGCGGTCTGAGCAATTGGGGTTGGCAGGACAACGGCTGGGGTGTGGGAGTCATGGGTCCGTTAGTATATTTCTCCAGCACCGGTTCGCAGACAATCAGAGTGCAGGAGCGTGAAGACGGTCTCTCTATCGATCAGATCGTCCTCTCACCGCAGACTTACATAAGTGCTTCTCCTGGAGCTCTCAAGAATGACAACACTATCCTCCCCAAGTCCGGTCCTCCGCCTCCTCCGCCTCCTCCAGCGGGCGCGTCGAACGTCGTCATCTGGGCTTCAGACGTTCCTTCTGCGGGCATTTGGGGTAACTGGTCCAAGGTGGTCGACGCTTCCGCCGCGGGTCAGACTGTGTTGCGCCATCCCGATGCGGGAGCTCCAAAACTTTCCGTGCCGCTTGCCAATCCAACAAGTTATTTTGATATGACATTCAGTGCGCAGTCAGGCATTCCATACAGGTTGTGGATGAGGGCCAAAGCGCAAAATGACTCTCCGTACAATGACTCGTGGTTTGTACAATTCTCAGGGAGCGTTGATGCGACGGGTGCTTCGGTCTTTCGAATTGGCACAACGTCAGGCACGGTCATCAACCTTGAAGACTGCTCAGGATGCGGGTTGAGCGGCTGGGGGTGGCAGGACAATGGCTGGGGCGTCGGAGTGATGGGCTCTCTGATCTATTTTCAGACCTCAGGCGCTCAGACATTGAG
>JBGPNE010000025.1:0-11688 GCA_041487335.1 Pyrinomonadaceae bacterium | reverse complement strand
TCAAGAGCATATAGAAGACCGGAAACTATGCCGAGTCGCGCTGTCCGCGGGTATCAAGAAATACCTGGACTCACCAGACATTCTCGCTCCCTGCCAAGCTCTACTCGGCATAGTCCGGAACTCGGCATAGTGCCGAAGATCATGAAGACGCGGTTGATACCGACCTCCGTCCGAGCGGCTGATACCCACATACTTCCGCAAGCGCCTAAATGCTTGGTCCACGAGGTACCCAGGGACCTTTGCACCATCGCGAAGGACGAAAAACGAGGCGTCACTCGTCCGGTGTATCGCCTGCTGTCGGCGCTCTAGATAGCATCTCATCTCATCATTGAGCCGAGATGCCAGGGGCACGGCTCGCGTCTTGTAGAACTTTGTCTCTCGAATGATGATCAGCGCTTCAGCCAGGTCGACATCGGACAACGTAAGAGCCAGGGCTTCGCTGAGTCGCAAACCCGCGCCGTAGAGTAAAAGCAAGATTACGCGCAGCGTGTGAGGCTCAAGAAGTACTTGCTGCTTTCTATAACTGGCAGTAGCAGCGAGCAGCCGGCGAAGTTCTTCGTGTGAATAGATGTAGGGGACAAATCTCGTGGGCGCCTTGGGAGCAAGTCGAGGGAGAGGAGATGATGAAACAAAACCGCGGCTAACGGCATAGCCATAGAAGCCGCGCAATCTCCAGTGTTGGTGCAGCCAGTACTTGGCCAAGGGACCATTATCAACAATCAGATCATGGACCCGTTGAGGGCTAACATGCGCGATTAGTATTTCGTCGCCGACAGCGCGACAGAAGGCGTTTAAGATTCGCTCCAACGTGTTTCCTTGATCACCAGCCGCCTTCTTCAACGAGATGTATTGCAGGATCGCCTCTTTGAGTTTCATTCAAGCACCTCCAAGTTGAAGTCGGCAACCCGACGCAAGGCGGCGAGATCCACTTTGGCGTAGGTCAATGTGGAGTCAGGATCCCGATGGCCTAGATGGTCACCGATTTCCTTTATGGACAAGCCTTGTGTCAGCAGATGAGTTGCGCACGCGTGCCGAAGAGAATGTGGCCCCGGGTGCTTTGGCAAAATACCTAACCGCTGCATCCTGCGCGCAACAAGGTTAACAAGGCCGCTGCTGCTGAGAGGCTGTATCGGAGCTCGGCGCGTCAGAAAGACCTCCCGGTATTGTGTCAGTGGTCGGGCTTCCTTGAGATAACGTAGAAGGGCTTCGCCCAAGCTGTCCGATAGCGGATAGACTTGTACACAGCGAGACTTGAATCGCGTCACCCGGATCAACTCCTGCTCCCAGTCTACGTCTTCAAGCCGCAAGCGTCTGAGTTCGAGTGAGCGTAAACCATAGACGATCAAGAGCATCCAAAAGGAATTGGGCCTTCTTACGTAAAGCGACCGCGCGGAACCCTTGCTTAGCGCAGTGAGCGAGGTAGTCAGTACGTGCCTCCGCCAAGGGTTGGGCAAGGTGGAACTCTGCAGTACTCGAAAGCTCGAATATCTCTGTGAACATGTCGGACCTCCTGACTCGAAATTGATTAGGGAGAACCCGACTATAACGAACCCGTGGTTGGAGCGCTTTGTGGTTCGGTACACCTTGACCGGGTGCTGGATCCCTCGTGATGAGGCGTGATGGTTCAAAAAAGCGCACCATAGGTAAATGGACAGAGGAACGGCGCTATGAATCGTTGACGCATTATTGTGCCAGCTACACAGCAGACGTATTATGCAGTCACTGAGTTTCATTCAAGGAGCGCCAAGGGACGCAAATGTAAGAGAAGGCGGATTCCCGCGTGATCGACCCGTTTCATGGAGGAGCGTTATGCGCGGACTTACTCGCATATCAATCGATGTCGTAATTGTTCTGTCTGCGGGGGCGAAGCACGAGCGCAGACCGAGCCAAGACCCAAGGGGACTGGTTCTATCTCCGGCAATGTCACGATATCAGGCAAGCCTGCTAGAGGCGTGAAGGTGGTAGTAACTTTGCAGGGACAACGATATCAGCGTAAGACGGTAGCCGCGACCCGAACCGATGCGGACGGTCACTATCAGTTAAGAGCCATTCCCGCTGGGAACTGCATAGTATCCGTTGACGCACCACTTTCGGCTGCAGCGCTGGGAGAGGATGATTCGATCGCAGCATCAAAAACTATCAAGCTGGAAGAGGAGGAGAGTGTCGAAGGCATTAACTTGGAGATCACACCGGGCGCTGTGATTACTGGTCGCGTCACGGAGACTAGCGGCCGGCCTGTGATCGGTCAGACAATGCGTATCGTCCCTTTCAAGGAAGGCCGCGCCGACGATGATGTCATCAGATACGCCCTCGACGACGTTATGCGCGCAGACACCGATGACCGCGGCGTATATCGCGCTTATGGTTTGCCCGCAGGTCGCTATAGGAGTCAAGGTGGGTGATCGCTTGACAGGACGCACGAGACCATCGTTTGGCCGAGTTCCTTTGCCAGAGTCTTACCATCCGGGAGTGACCGACAGGTAAGAGCGGAACTGGTGAGATTGGATCCACGTGTTTCACGCCACTCACTGGATTCTGTTTGAACTTACATATGGGCGTTGTATAGTAAAACGGTCATTGACTCTTTCCCGGAAGAGTTGTCTCACACATCCATAATCTGGATTTCCTTGGTGGGGCCGTTTCGAGACAGCTATCTGGGCATTTTGAATCAGCCGCAGGAGCTAATACAGAGAAATCTATACTGGGTTGACGACCTTGCTGGGTCGACGACTCCAAACCTCGGTGGTCGATAATGGAGAGGATATTCTGGGGAACGATGATTGCCCGGCCACCCATTGCAAGTAAGTTCGGAATGCCCTTTGAGTAATCCAGGAACCAAGACTTCGAAGGAGGCTAACATGTCAGATGAAAATGCGTCCCCGACTTCAGGCGAGAAGACCCACGCTGAAGCTAAAGAAGGCAAGGATCACATTCCGGCACCTTTTGAGGGTGTGATCACTCAAGCCGTAAATCGGATCAAGAGCGAGCCCTTCCTCTTTGTGATCGCTATTGTTGCCCTCGTGATCGGCTTGGTCGTGCTGGCAACGGGACTTGGCTCCCCAGATCTACGCTTCCTTGCCATTGTAATTGGCTCACTCACGTTTACCGCGATCCTTGGCTACTACATCCTCGAAGGCTGGAAGCTCCATTCCACTGCACAGAAACAGATTCTGGGAGAGCCAAAACAGTCTACTGAAGCACAAGGGGCCGCGCCAGGACAGCGGATCGTCGGGACAGTCAAGTCGGAAGAACTCTCCGGAGATGCTCAACTCGGGGGTGTTAAGGCGACGAACGAAGCTCTTAAGTATGAAGGCGGCATAAGAGGCGACGTGGATGTCAAAAAGGCAACAGGAGGTCGTGCCTTCGGGGTAGAAATTGGCGGTGAAGAAACCGGGAAGCGCGATCAAACGGATCAATCCTAGTCCTCATCATTTGTTTCCAACTTCGCAATTAGCTCATTAATGCTCTTCGGTGTCGAATGGTCTTATCAACTAGGCTTGAGGCTTATCACGTAAAAAGGATCTCGGAATGCCAAGGCTAGAGGGTCGAATCACTTATTTCGACGCCGAAATCGCTGAATACCAATCCGAGTTCTTCAAAGGCAGCCGTGAGTGGCTTGATGAGCTGGTCGACCAATTTGTTACCTCTGAAGATCGCCGCCACTTGGTTATCGTTGGCGAGCCCGGGGTGGGGAAATCAACATACATGGCCCACCTAGCCGATAGGTATGAGTGTCCACGCTATTTTACTCGCGCTCGGAAAGAGCTGGAGATCGGCGCCACTTGGGTCGATGCCAGAACATTCCTAATCTCAGTCGGCCATCAGTTAGGTCAAAGGTACGGCGCAGAAATCTTTAGCAATGATTTAACGATCAGAGGTGAAGTGGAAATTGGTCGAGCCACAGATCAGGCCAACGCTGTCGGAACCGAGATTGAAGAAGCTTTCGTCTCACCCTTTCGAAAACTGATGATTGATGGATTGGTTAAAGCCGAGGAAGTCGGAGGAGAAGCCCGGCTGGCCGGCGTGCGCATCAGGCGTGTATATGACAGCACCCGAAATATGGAGCCATTTGATCTGCTCCATGAAGCTGTGCTCGATCCCTTACAAAAACTTAGCCAGCTCTACAAAGGCGAAATAGTAATACTCCTGATCGATGGATTGGATGTATCTCCTGAAAATGGCGGTATACAGGATGTCATACCAATGGCAGATAATCTAAGAGTCGTTGCAACTTCCCGTCCAGGAGATCGATTAGCACGGTTTCACTCCGAGGACAAGGTCGCCATAAGCGAAACCGGCGAAGTGGAACTAGATGAGAAAACTCAGAACTTCGCAGCCCAAAACCGAGCTGATGCCCGGGCCTACATCACTCATGTCATTGATTCTGACAAGATCATTGCACCGGCTGTCCGCGCAAGTGATAAGGTGACCCCACAAAAATATATCGATCTACTGTCTGCGCGCAGCGATGGCAACTTCCTTTATTTACACCATTTCCTCCTATCTTTAAGGGAAGACATTAAGAACAATAGGGTTGATTTCCTCTCCGTTGAGGGGGTGCCAAGAGGTTTGTACGACTTTTATCGGGCTATTTTGATCGGACGGATCATGCGCGATGTCAGCGAAGAACGTTGGGAGAGAATTTATGTCCCCGTGCTGGGAGTGCTGGCCGTAGCTCAGGAGGGGCTAACAAGAGAACAAATTGCAAACTTTGCCCGCGTAGAGCTGAATCAGGTCGATTCGGTCCGCAAGAGGATAGGACAGTTTCTCGATGAAAAGGAGAAGGATAAACATCGGATCTATCATGGGTCATTCAGCGAATACCTCCTGGATGGCAGCAAGAATAGGGACTACCCACTATCCGGGCCAGAGTTTCACTACCAGATTGCTTCCTTCTATCGCGGCGACAAGGAAAAGTGGGAAGATGTGGCCTGGGGACGATTCAACAATGATAGTTATCCATTTCGCCACCTGGCCTCCCACTTAATGATGGCGAAAAAGAATGAAGAACTATATTCGCTTATAAGCAAAGGGTGGATGGACGCCCAGATTCGACAAACAAACACGATCAACTCATTTGCTTCTGACGTGAGGATAGCCATTGCGGCGGCCGACATTGAATCGCCCCCAAACCTGATACAGCTAGTGCGTTCCTGCCTAGTCTACGCTACCCTGACTTCATTCGTAATAAATATACCAAGATCATTTCTGATTGTCTTAGCTCAGTTTGGACGAATTGAAAGAGCTCTCACGATCGGCGAACTCATCCAGCCGCCAAAAGAGCGCTACAGTGTTCATAAGTTCATCGCGGACGCATTCATTACCATTCATTCAAATGATAAAGCGAAGAGGTTTCTCGAAAGGGCGCTGGAAGCAGCGATAGCGATTGAGGATGAGAAGCTGAAAGTTTGTGTTTTCGATGATTTGGCAGAGGCATTTGTTCGGCTAGGGGATCTGCAGGCGGCGTTATTCGCAGCGGAAGCTATTAGAGATTATGGGCCAAAAGCACGGGCCCTGAAAAAGGTAGCAGACGCGTTGGCTAAGGCAGGACATGTAGAATTAGCGCTGGCAACGGCGAATGCTATTGAAGAAGCCGGGCTGAAAGACAGCGCTTTGAAAGCGCTAGCACACGAGCTAGCCCAGGTTCGCGATACAGAAGCGGCGCTGGCAGCGGCCGAAACGATCCAGGGCGCTCAAGAGAAATCACAGGCATTCCTGGCGATTGCCGACGAGCTGGCCCGCGTGGGAGACGCAGAAGGGGCGCTGGTAGCAGCTCAGAAGGCGATTGCAAGCAAGATAACATGGGACAACGAGATAAAAGCTCGAGCTCTGGAGGCAGTGGAGCAAGCGGTGGCTCACATTAAAGACAGCACTGAGCTGGGTCGGGTGCTGGTAGCGGTAGAGGCCCTTGAGGACACTCAACTAAAAGTCCGGGCTTTGGAAGCGTTAGTCCAGGCGCTGGCTCGGGCTGGCGACAAGGCTGGACTGGATCGAGCGTTGGCGACAGCGGAAGCGATTGGGGACGGGCAGAATGCCAGGGTTTTGAGGGCGTTAGTCCAGACGCTTGCTCAGATAGGGGACGAAGTCGGGATGCATCGAGCGCTGGTAGCGGCCAAGGCGATTAAGAGTTGCGTGTACAGAGCCGAAGTTTTGAGTGCGGTAGTACAAACACTGACTCAGAGAGAAAGCAACGCGGGCGTTGGAACGGCGCTAGAAACGGCGGAGGCGAACAGAGTCGTAGCGGAAAAGGCGGTAGCGATAAGGTCTGCGGTCAAGGGAGCTCTGACTCGCATGCTGGCTGAAGCAAGGGTGCTTGAGCAAGATGCTGACAAGGTTCGGGCTTTGGGAGCAGTGGCGCGCGTGCTGGCGCAAATGGGAGAAACAGAGGTAGCACAGATTGCAGCTCGGGAGGCTCTGGAAGCGGCGCAGCTGATTGAGGACGACTGGTCCAAAGCCGATGCTTTGAAGGTGGCGGTGTCAGCGTTGGCTGAAGTAGCGGACAAGACGGGGCTGAATCGAGCATTGACAGCGGCTGAGGCAATGGAGGACGACTGGCACAAAGGCGATGTCTTGAAGGTGGTGGTGCCAGCGCTAGCGCAGCTAAGCGATAAAGAAGGATTGATTAGGTCTAAGGCAGCCGCGGAGCTGATGAAAGACGACAGATACAAAACTCCAACTTTAGCGGCAGTCGTACAGGCGCTGGCACAGGTAGGGGAATTCGAGGCTGCACTGTCAACGGTGGAGGGAATCCAGGACGTTCCAACTTACGAATCGAACAAAGTATTAGCTCTTAAGGCAGTAGCACAAGGGTTGACGCTAGTTGGGGATGCAGAAGCGATATTAACAATAGGCCAGAAGGTCATTGCAGCAGCGAAGGTAACGGGAGGCTACGGATTAAACGAGGTTAAATCCGAGGTCCTGGATGTCCTAACGGCATTAGCTCAGACAGAGGATAAGGCAGTGCTGCGTCGATTATTGCCGGCGCTGTTAGCGGCAAAGGAGCTTGAAGACGACGACTATAAGACCCGCAGGGCTTTAGTAACCGTAGCGGAAGCTCTAGTTCGAGCTGGAGAAGAAGATGCGGCATTAACAGCAGCACAAGGGATAGAGGGCGACTGGCGGACAGCCGAGGTGTGGAAAGTGGTGGTGCAGGCGCTGATCCAGCGAGGTGATATGGGGGCAGCGCGGAGAGCCGCGCAGAAAGCGCTGGCAACAGCGGAGGGGATTGTGGTCGATATGTACAAAGCCCAGGTTTTGAGCGCAGTCGCGCAAGCGCTGACCCAGGTTGAGGACGTAGAGGCAGCGCGCGGAGCAGCACGGAAAGCATTGAAAACGGCCAAGGCGATCAAAGATGAACCGGCAAAGGCCAAAGCTTTAGGGATGGTAGTGCAAGCGCTGGCTCAGGTAGGGGAAGTTGAGACGGCACTCGCAGAAGTCGAAGCGATTGAGGACGGCAAGTACAAGGCTGATGCTTTGGAGGTGGTAGCACAAGCGCTCGCCCAGGTCGGAGATAAAATAGGCCTGGGTCACGCGCAGACACTAGCGCAGCAGTTTTGGTATGAAGAGCCTCGCGTCGTGCGAGCTGTAGCCCAGGCGCTGGCTCAAGTAGGGGAATTCAAGGCTGCATTGTCAACGGTGAAATGGATCCGCTCTCACCTGGACAGAACCAGTGCCTTGGAGGTAGTAGCGCAGGTACTCGCTCAAGTAGGGGACAAAGCAGCGCTGGGTCAAGCCCTGGCAGTGGTGGAAGCGATGGCGAATGACGAGTACAAAGCCCAGGCTTTGATGGTCGTAGCCCAGGCGTTGGCTCGAGTAGGCGAATTAGAGACGGCACTGACAGCAGTTGAAGCGATAAACGACGACTGGCGGAAAGCTGGTGCCCTGGAGATGGTGGTGCCAGCATTGGCTCGAGCAGGGGACAAAGCAGCTCTGCGTCGCGTCCTGGCAGAAGTGGAAGCGATGACGAAACACGAGCACAAAGCCGATGCTTTGAACGTGGTATCCGAGGCATTGGCCCAGGTAGGGGACAAGATGGGGTTGCGTCAAGCGCTGGCCATAGCGGAGCCGCTTAAGCAAGACTGGCGAAAAGCCCGGGCTTTGAGCGGCATAGCCCAGGCACTGTCTCAAGTAGGGGAATTCGAGACGGCACTAACAGCAGTGGAGGCGATTAATGGCGATGAGTACAAAGCCGATGCTTTGAAGGTGGTAGCCCAGGCGCTCGCCCAGGTAGAGGATGTAGAGGAGTTGCTGGACGTAATTCAAAGGGCACTGACAGCGGTAGAGGAGATAAAGGACGATACTCATAAAGACAACGTTCTGGGAGCGGTGATGCAAGCGCTGGCACAGGTAAAGGATGAAGATGCGGTAGCCTCAATAGTCCAGAGGGTTCCGGTAATGGTGGAAAACACTACGGCGGAACAAGCAAAAGCCCAGGCTTCGAGCGCGGTCGCGCAAGCACTGGCCAGAGCTGGAGATGCAAAGGCGGCGCTGGTAGCGGCCGAGGCGATCAAGGACGATAGTCATAAAGATCAGGCTTTGGGGACGGTGGCAAACATGCTTGCCCAGGCAGGAGAATTGGACGCGATGCTGTCAGCGGTGGACGGGATCAAGAACCGAGGGCTGCAAGCCCAGGCTTTGGTCGCGATGGCACAGGCGCTCGCGCAGAGGGAAGACAAGGCTGGGTTAAATAAAGTGCTGGAAAAGGCGAAGGCAAAGGTGGTTTCGACGATAAAAGATATTGAGGAAAGAAATGACTATTGGACAGCGGAGGCATATGCACGACTTCAAGCAAGCGGAATAAGAGGGGTATTGGCATCGCGGATGGTATATGAAGAATCGCTGTCAGTAGCAGAGACCTTCATCGACGAACAGAACTTGGTTTCATCTCTAGTAGCGTGGGCGGAGGTGTTGGCTCAGGTAGCAGACAAGGTTGGGCTGGATCGAGAGGTCGCAGTCAGGGCGCTCGCGAAACTGCAGGGGATTAAGGACGATAAAAACAAAGCAGAGGCTTTAGGGACGGCGGCGCCGGCATTGGCTCAAATCGGGGATAAGAAAGTTTTGGGCGCAGCGCTGGCAGTAGCAGAAACGATTGAGACCGACTGGATCAAAGCCTCGGCTTTGGGAACGATGGCACAGTCGATGGTTCAAGGCGGCGATAGAGAGGCAGCGCGGAGAACAGCACAAAAGGCGTTGAAAGCGGCGAAGGCGACTATAGATGAACGGGCCAAAGCCTGGGTTTTAGGGATAGCGGCGCTGGCGTTGGCTCAAGTAGGGGACAGAGCAGGGCTGGCTCAAGCGCAAGCCGCCGCTGAAACAATCCAGTACGAACCCGCCAAAGTCCATGCTTTAGGAATCGTGGCGCAGGCGTTAGGCGATGTAGGCGAGGTAGATGCGGCGCGCAGAGCGGTCCAGGGAGCATTGAAAGCAACGGAGGTGATCGAAGATGCCGAGAGAAGAGTTCAATCTTTGGTGGCCTTAGCCCCGGTGCTGGCACGGCTAGACAACTTAGAGACAGCGCAGATGGTAACCCAGAGAGCGTTCGCAGCTTTCGAAGATATGATTCGGCCAATCGAGGTCGATTATTTAACGCCAGGCTCAATCAGTTATCCGGCGTTCTCCCCTGAACAAGCAGTTCAGGCTCTGCATTCAGTGATACAGGCAATGGCTCAAGTAGGGGATAGATCGGGTTTGGTTCAAGCGTTTCGGCTATATCCCAAAAGAGCTTCTATCGAGATCGCGCAAGCGCTGGCTGAGGTGGGCGACATAGATACAGCCCTTGCAGCGGCTAACGCAATCGCGGACGATCAGGACAAAGCTCAAGCCCTAGAAGCAGTAGCGCACAAGGTGGCACAAGAGGCAAACAAAGCAAGCTTGTCTAGAGCACTGACAATAGTTGATTCTATTCCTTCCGAACACAAAGCTCGTTCATTAAGCAAGATTTCATTAACTTTCGAACGCTTGGGCGAATCGGACTTAGCGTTATCGAGTTGGTTGACCGCGGTCAAATCTGTAGATGTGACAGGAAAAGTTAACTTCTATGAGATACTGAGTGATGGAGTTTCGGGTTTATCAGCGATTCGTAATGTTGGGACCTTAGTGAGAATCGATGAGATAATAAAAGAAGTTAGTGGTTGGCTTGTGTTTGCCTAGCATATTCCAAGGTGCTACCACCCCACCACGCCAGGGCGAGTGCAAGGTTTTCTGTTGAACGAAAAGACCTTTTTGGTAAAGCTGGAGCTGCCCAGCAACTGCTGTCAAACCGAGGCCAAGGACGATCTCGATGGACGGTAGCACAGCTAGCCTCGGTGGTCGGGACAGCTTCTTTTGAGGTCCGGTCGGCGTAGTTTGCGGCTCTTAAAGCATATCGACCTAGCTAAATCGTAAATGCGTATTTTGCGACATCCTCTTTTGTAGAGTCGCATATCCTTCTGTAGTTCAGAAGTTCTCGCTGTGCGAATCTGACGAAAGTTATGTGGCGCTCGAACCGCTCGCGTATCCATCGCTGCAGTTCGGCGAGCGTTTGGCGCCACATAATTCACAACGCCACATAAGTGGCCGGCTTACTCATCATATTGCAGGAGCGAGGCAACTTTGTGACCCGCGAATCGCTCGCGGCCATTCAAGAAGCTCAGCTCAACCACGAAGGCGAGTCCCGCGACCGTTCCTCCCAATCGCTCGACCAGATCGACTACTGCGCGAGCGGTCCCGCCCGTAGCCAACAGGTCGTCCGCTATGATGACGCGGTTCCCATCCCCAATTGCGTCCTTATGGATCTCGAGCGTGTCTTTGCCATATTCAAGCTCGTACGAAATCGACTCAATCTCCGCCGGCAGCTTTCGAGGCTTGCGCACCGGCACGAAGCCGGCGCCCAGTCTGTAAGCCAGCGCCGGAGCGAAGATAAAACCCCGCGCTTCAATCCCGATTACGGTGTCGATATTCGGGTCGTCGATCAACTCTGTGAGCCGGTCGATCGTCGTCCGCAATCCATACGGCTCTTTGAGCAGCGTCGTTATGTCGTAAAACTGAATACCCGGCTTGGGAAAGTCGGGAACTGTTCGTATCAGCTTTTTCAGATTGTCCACAAATGGTCTCCTCGATATGAAATGACGAGTGCGGATCAGCGGTGCTAATGCAAGGCACAAGCTTCGACCACTCTCCTTTCAAGCCATCAAAGCAGTGATCAGCGCTTAGACCGTGACCCTCAGGTTGCAGACTGGAACGCCGTCACAACTGAAGCTCGAACTCTGAACACTGAAGAACGACAAGCTAAAGCTTGACCTCTCAAATGCGCACTCAATAAGCGACTTCGAATCCAGTGTACCGCCCGCTCACCGGCAGCTCTATCTCATCTACCGAAGTGACGTGCGCGGAGCTGGGGCCACCTTCGAGTTGCCTGCGGAATTGGGCAATCGCTTCGGCTGACCCTTCTGCGATCGCTTCTACGTTGCCGTCAGGCAGATTCCGAACACTACCCACCACGCCTGAATAGCGGGCGGCGCGGGTAACGAAGTAGCGAAAGCCCACCCCCTGGACCCTTCCCCGTACTACGAATCGCCGTGCGATCATACGTGATGAAACCCAAGACTCACAGTTTGCAGTACCGGCTTAGGCGGCCCGGAAAAACCGGCTGGAAGCGGTTATCCACACTGTGCTTCTTGGGTCTTGAAAAAAAGTGGTCGGGGCGATTGG
>JBGPNE010000024.1:0-11876 GCA_041487335.1 Pyrinomonadaceae bacterium | reverse complement strand
CTTTTTATTGTGGCGAATGAAAGCAAACTGCTTTCCGTCTGGAGAAAAAGTAACCGGGCTGTCAATATCGGACATTATCTTCTTCGAAGCACCACCGAGAGCGGGCACTTCGTAAAGCAAGCCAATATCGTTCTTTTCATACCTAACGTAATAAATATAGTTGCCGTCGCGTGAGAAGGTTATGCCCCGATACCGCACTTCGGCGGGTGGGGCAATTATTACGTTGCTTGCAGTGGCTATGTAGCTCAGCACCAGGGTCTGCTTTCCGACATCATCCAATACGTGCACGATGTATTTACCGTCCGGAGAGATAGCAGCATTTAGAGACTTGCCAGTGTTGGTGAGTTTGGTCATCCGCATATTTTGGAAAGGCACGGGTGGTTTGGTTCTGGCCCACTGGAAGATGGCCCAAACGCCCACACTGGCGACGATCAGTGCGAGCACGAAGAATCCGATTGACACGCGTGGGCGGCGCAGCGTTTCAGAGATACTCTTCAGAGCGCTCGAATGTGTGCCTCGCGAATGGTAAAGTCGTTGCGTGCGGTGACCCTCCTCGTCATTGAGCGCCACACGTGCGGCCTGCAGTTCCGCAAATATCTCGCCAGCCGACTGATAGCGCGCCTCCGGTTTCTTCGTAAGAGCTTTGAGCGTGATCCGGTCGAGTTCCGCCGACACGCGCTTGTTGATTGAAGAAGGTGGCGGGGGATTGAAGTGAATAATCTGCGCCCCGATCTCAATGACGCTGCCGCCTAAGAAGGCCGGGCTGCCAGTAAGACATTCATAGAGCAGCGTGCCGAGCGCAAAGAGATCGCTGCGCGCGTCCACACTCGCGCCCATTGCCTGTTCGGGCGAGAGATACAACGGCGTCCCTACCACCACATTGCTGCTCGTGCGTCCCGCCATCAAAGTGTTGGCGTCAGGACTGACCGTCTGCAAGTCTTCGTGCAACTGCTTCGCCAACCCGAAGTCAAGCACCTTGACCCGCCCCTCCTCATCCACCAACACGTTTGAGGGCTTGATATCGCGGTGAATGATGCCCCGGGCGTGTGCGGCTCCCAACGCTTCGGCTACGGCTTCGATAATCTCTAAGGCGCGGGTAATAGTCAGCGCGCTCTGATTCAAAAGCTCGCTCAGAGTCTGTCCCTTGATATATTCCATCACAATGAAAGGCTGACCATCTTCCGTCTCTCCATAGTCGTGGATGATGGCGATGTGCGGGTGCGAAAGTGCGGAGACGGCGCGGGCTTCGCGTAAGAAACGTGCGCGGTAATGATGATCGTGAGTATCGGAAAGAAACTTGATGGCGACCTGCCGGCCGAGATGCGTGTCTTCAGCCAGATAGACGACGCCCATGCCTCCCTCACCGATCTTTTTCACGATCCGATAATGTGAGACGGTCTGCCCGATCATCAATTGTTGTTTCCTCTTCTACGGAGGCGCGAAAGGCCGGAAAAGTAAAGCGCGGATGGTATTACTCCCGTCAGACTGGGCCGCGACAGCTAAATCCCTTTGCGGGCCGCCATGCTATGACAAAGAAAGTGCCACTTCAAGATAAAATTGCTCGCATCACCTCCTTAACATGATGGCAGGACGAGCGTATTGTGCCACAAAAGAGAGCGGCCGTTCAGGAACTAGTTGACGGGCTCGGAATATTAGGGAGAAAAGCGTCGCTGTGCGATGCGATCGTCGTAGGTGCACAATACGCGGGTTCTCGCGCTCGGTGAGGGCTCCTCAGTTGCAGAACGATTACTTCAGGTTGCTTATTAGGACGACATCGCTCTCAAACTCGTGCGGGGACAAAGAGGGAACCAGGTTGTCATCGCTTCAACCAGCCAAACAGACCGTAGACAACCGTTTCGCGGTTCTCCTGGTAGATGGCTCTGGTAAGCGGAATGTTCATCGGGCAAGCCTTTACGCAATTCTGTGCGTTACCGCAGTTGGTGATGCCGTCCTCGCCCATAATCCCTTCGAGACGTTGATCGCGGGTCATCGCACCTGTGGCGTGCATGTTGAAGAGGCGAACCTGGGCGATCGCCTGTGGCCCGATGTAGTGGTCATCTTCGTATTGCGGACAGGCTTCAAGACAACAGCCACAGGTCATACAGCGCGAATAGGCATATCGCTCCTGGACATCGTCCTGATCCATTCGCGGTCCGGCACCGAGATCGTATGTGCCGTCCAGTTCGATCCAGGCATTAACGCGCTTCAAGTGATCAAACATCCGGGAGCGATCGACGACGAGATCGCGGATGTTGGGAAACTTGGCCATCGGCTCAAGCTTGATTGGCTGCTCAAGATTATCAACCAGGGCTGAGCACGACTGCCGCGCGCGGCCATTGATCACCATCGTGCAAATGCCACACACCTGCTCGAGACAGCTCATTTGCCACACCGGAGGCGTGGTCGGATTGCCTTCTTTCGTAACCGGGTGCTTCTGAATCTCCATCAGGCAGGAGATGATATTGAGATTTGGACGGTAGGGAATCTCAAATCTTTCCCAGTATTGAGGCGAGTCGGGATTAGCCCGGCGTTTGATTTGGATCTCGACAGTCTTGGGGGGAATTCGCCCTGCTGTCTTTGACGTGTCTATGTGTGCGGACATAAAGGATTGAAAACCCACTAAGCTTTCGCTGTTTCCTTCTTAGCCTGGGCATAATCTCGCTTACGCGGTTTGATGAGCGATACATCCACCGATTCGTAAGAGAGAACGGGCCCTTCGCCAGAATATTCGGCTATTGTTGTCTTCAAAAAGTTCTCATCATCACGATTGGGAAACTCCGGCTTGTAGTGGGCGCCACGCGACTCGTTACGATTTAGCGCGCCGAGGGTAATGACGCGCGCCAGCTCCAGCATGTTGTGCAAGTGTCGGGCATGCGGCAAGGCCATCGTAGCCCACAGATTTGAATCATTGATCGAGATCTGTTTGTAACGATCCATTAGCTCGAGGAGTTTGTTGTCCGTCGCTTTGAGCTTGTCGTTGTAACGGACAACGGTGACGTTGTCGGTCATCCATTTGCCCATCTCCTGGTGCAGGACGTACTGGTTCTCGCTTCCACTCTGTTTGATAAGCGCATCGTTTCTCTCTTGCTGGCGTTTCAATTCCCGATCGTAAATCCGAGAGCCATCTGCACCGTTGCGCTCTACGTTCTTTGCATACTCCGTCGCAGCCGGGGCCGCAACAAAACCTCCGTAGACGCAACTCACCAGCGAATTCGCGCCGAGCCGATTTGCTCCGTGAATCGAGTAATCGCATTCGCCCGCGGCGAGCAGGCCAGGAATGTTTGTGCGCTGGTTGAAATCGACCCACAGTCCGCCCATCGAATAGTGCACTCCAGGGAAGATGCGCATGGGCACATGACGCGGATCGTCGCCCACAAACATCTCGTAAATTTCGAGGATTGCACCAAGTTTGCGATCGAGAGTCTCAGCAGGAATATGCGTCAAATCCAGAAAGACCTGATTCTGACCGCCGACTCCATAGCCATCAATGCACACCTGGAAGATCTCTCGGGTGGCAATGTCGCGCGGAACGAGATTGCCGTAAGCGGGATATTTCTCTTCGAGAAAGTACCAGCGTTCTTTTTCAGGAATCGCTGACGACGGTCTCGGGTCGCCCTTCTGCCGGGGAACCCAGACGCGTCCACCTTCACCACGTGCGGATTCCGACATCAGACGCAGCTTGTCTTCACCGGGGATCGAAGTAGGATGAACCTGGATGAATTCGCCATTGGAATATTTCGCGCCCTGCTGATAACAGGCGGAGACCGCACTGCCCGTGCAGACCATGGAGTTGGTTGATTTGCCAAAAATCAGTCCCGGACCACCGGTGGCCATGATTACCGCGTCTGCCGGGAACGCTCTTAACTCGAGCGTCTGCAAATCCATTGCCACTAGACCCCGACAAACTTGAGCCTCATCCAACACCAGCGATAGCATCTCCCAGTGTTCATACTTCTTCACTTTGCCCGCGACTTCATAACGTCGTACTTGCTCGTCCAGCGCATAGAGCAACTGCTGTCCGGTTGAAGCGCCCGCGAATGCCGTGCGGTGATGCTTGGTGCCGCCGAACCGACGAAAATCAAGCAGACCCTCATTCGTGCGAGAGAAGGGAACACCCATGCGGTCGAAGAGATAGATGATCGAAGGGGCCATCTCGCACATGGCTTTTGCCGGAGGTTGATTGGCGAGAAAGTCGCCACCGTAAACCGTGTCGTCAAAGTGTTCCCAGGTTGAGTCGCCTTCGCCTTTGGTGTTTACGGCCCCGTTGATACCGCCCTGCGCGCAAACGGAGTGGGAACGCTTTACGGGAACGACCGAGAACAGATCCACGGAGTGGCCTGCCTCCGCGATCTTCATCGCCGCGGCAAGGCCGGCAAGCCCACCACCAACAATCGCGATCCTGATTCCGTTACTTGCCATTGGTTTAGAGGATGTCTCCCAGGAGGCCGCCGGGATGTATAAAAGCAACAGCAGCGTTGATGCCTACCAGCAGCAGCACGACGCCAAAGGCGATGCAAGCGTAACCAGTCAATCGTTGTGCCCGCTCGCCAATTGTGATGCCCCAATCGACCATAAATAGCCAGATGCCATTAGCGAGATGCCAAACTGTCGCTGTGATGCCGATGAGATAGACTACGAAGATGGCCGGATTTACAAACTCATTGCGCACGATTGTGAAGCCCTGATCCCAATGCGTAGCTACAGACAGAGTGTTGAGTCCCGGAATCAGCCCAAATCTGAAATTAAGTACGTGAAACGTTATGAAAAAGAAGAGAATCACCCCCGTGACGCGTTGGATCAAATAGAACCAATTTCGTGGATAAGGGTAATTCAAATTATTGGGCCGCGCCTCGACGGTTATCACCAGGCCATAGACGGCGTGATAGATGAGCGGTATAAAGATTCCGCCGATTTCCACAAACAGAACATAGGGGATCGACTGCAGGTCTTTAACGGCATTATTGAAATCCGCCGGCCCCGTCAGAGCCTTGGAGTTCGTATAAAAGTGTTCTAACAAGAAAAGCCCGAGTGGAACAATACCGGAAAGCTGATGCAGCTTGCGCAAGACAAACGTCCTGCTCAAATGGATCGCCAAGCGCGCACTCCTTCGCCGTTGAGCTTTAGCAACAAGCCAATCGTCCCCGATCAAGTAGGTTGATATTAAGATTGCCCAGAACAACGAAATTATATTGAGAAGTATGGGAAAAGCCAAACCAGCCGTGCCTGGACCTTATGGATGAGTTGGAGCAACAAGTGAAAGTCAGCAAGATGCTCGGAGTAGCGTTTGCCTTCTCGATCACCGGCATCGGTGGCATCGGTTCGTTGATCGCGCTGGTGGTGGGCTTGAGGGCAGGTCGGATCATTAGACATTCGAATGGACGAATTAGCGGGGGCCTCATGGCTTGGTGGTGTATCCTCGCCGGTGCTCTTGGTACTCTTATTCTTCCGCCTTTGACCATAGCGGTAATACTTAAACAGCTAAAATGACTCTTACGGAGAAAGTGGACATTACACTCCAATCAGCCTCCAAGCTTGCTGGCTTGATACGCGATCGCGAGGTCTCGCCGATTGCAGTAGTCGAAGCGTATCTGCACCGCATTGAGCAACTTAATCCGACATTGAATGCCATTGTGACACTTGCTCCAGATCTCAGGGAGAAGGCGAAAAAAGCTGAAGCCGCAGTAATGAGCGGCAATCATCTCGGTGCATTGCATGGCGTGCCAATTACGATTAAGGACACAATCGAGACCGCAGGGCTCCGCACCACGAGCGGATCGGTAATGCGCGCGCAGTTCGTGCCTGAACAGGATGCCCCATCAGTCGCACGTCTCAAAGCGGCTGGCGCGATCATTCTCGGAAAAACGAATACGGCGGAGATGGCCATGGATTACACTGCAGATAATCCTGTCTTCGGCCGTACGAATAATCCTTATGACCTCTCGCGCACGCCCGGCGGTTCGAGCGGCGGTGAAGCCGCAGCCATCACGGCCTGCATGTCTCCCGTTGGGCTGGGCACCGACCTTGCAGGTTCAATCCGGATTCCCTCTCACTTTTGCGGAATTGCGGGTTTGAAACCGACCACTGGACGTGTTTCGTCCGCAGGACAATTTCCACCGAGCATCGGCCCTTATTCTCTTGGGGCAGCCATCGGCCCCATGGCGCGCTGCATCCAGGATCTTCAACTGCTCTTTGGAGTACTCGTTGAATCTGAGACGCCCACAAAGTCTCTCGATCATTACCGGCTTGGCATGCGCGGCTGGCGCGTCGCCTGGTATGCAAATGACGACGTTGTCCCTGTCCCTGAAGAAACCCGTTGTGCGGTCGAAAAAGCGGCGCGCGCTTTAGCTGACGCTGGCCTGGTCGCAGAGGAATGTCGCCCGCCCGGCGTTGAACGTGGCTTTGATTTATGGCTCAAGTTGTTTTCGCGAGCATCAGTGGTTCAACTTCGCGAGGTGTATTCCGGCCATGAGAAAGAAGCGGGCCCTTTTGTGCGCTGGAGGCTCGCTACTGCCGACGAGACTCCCGCTCTCGCGCTCGACGAGTACATCAGCGCCTGGATGGAACGCGATCGTCTACGCCTCACGCTGAACCAATGGATGAATGCAATTCCGCTGCTTGTGGCGCCCGTTGGAGCAACAGCCGCCTTCAAACATGAGACGCACAAGGTGACGGTTGGGGGGCGGACATTCAGTACCTTCCGCGCTTTCAGTTACGCGCAGACATTCAATGTGTTCGATCTGCCGTGCGTCTGCGTGCCTGCAGGACGCTCACCAGAAGGATTACCGATCGGGGTTCAGATTATCGGCCGACCGTTTGCAGAGCAGGCTGTGCTGGCTGCGGCTGCAATCGTCGAAGAAGCGCTTGGTGGCTGGCAGGCGCCGCCAATGTCCGACAAACTTTAGGATTGTTGTAGGATGGCCCGCTGCTGGGGGGCACGCAACGACAAACAGAAGTTTGTCGGACCCGAGGGTACTGATGCAGTTTCGTGAATCAGCGGCACAGAATTGGACTTCCACTCAACTACAGAACCGAGGAGCGGACCGGGGTCCCCAGGCGGGCAGCCTGCCTGGGGTGGTGGTAGCGACCGGGTCTGGTAGCTTCTCACTCAAGCGATGTGAAATTCAGTCATTTTGCGGTCGAGTGGTCACGCGACTTGGACCCGGTCGCAACCGCTCCTCGGTTCTGTAGTTGAGTGACTCCGCTGCCGTCGAGACAAAGTGCACCAGTGCCGACCCGAGGTGACACTTCCTAAGCATGGTTGCGATCCGATATAGTTCCACGCAAATCTTGGTTAACTCTGGAGGCGTCGGCGGATACTGGTCGAGGAGTAAATTATGGATCCCCTTTCCACAATTCTTGCGGTTTTCTTCTTTGGCTTCATTGCGATTGTGCTCTTAGTTATCGCCGCGAAAACGATCAGAATCGTTCCCCAGGCGACCGTGATGTTGGTGGAGCGTCTGGGCCGGTTCGACAGAGTCGCCAGCAGCGGACTGAACATCCTAGTCCCCTTCTTGGACAGGCCCCGCGCAGTCTATTGGACCAACGCGCGTCCGGGAGTGACTTCTATCGATCTGCGCGAGCAGTATATCGACCTGCCGCCGCAACCGGTGATCACCCGCGACAACGTCACAATTCATGTTGATTCTGTGGTCTACTGGCAGATTACCGACCCGGTCAAAGCCGTCTATGAGATGAACGATCTCGTTGGTGGTATCGTGCAGTTAACTATTACTGGTATGCGTGCTGTTATGGGCGACATGGATTTGGACCATACGCTCTCTCAGCGTGATCAGATCAATGCAAAGCTGCGCATCATTCTTGACGAAGCGACGGACAAATGGGGCGTCAAGGTTACCCGCGTTGACGTGAAGAATATTACCCCCCCGGAAGATGTGCGCATCACGATGGAAAAGCAGATGACAGCCGAGCGCAATCGCCGCGCGCTCGTGTTACAGGCGGAAGGTGATCGGCAAGCGGCGATCACGCGGGCGGAAGGTGAGAAGCAGGCAGCAGTCACCCGCGCGGAGGGAGAAAAGCAGTCGGCAATTCTGGCTGCTGAGGGCGCTGCGCAGGCGCGCTTGCGCAATGCTGAGGCGGAGGCGGAGGCGATCGCGCGCGTGTCGCAAGTAATGCTCGATCACGGCAATCCGGCGCAATACCTCATCACGACGCGATACATCGAGAGTCTTCGGGACATGACCCGCACCAACAACTCCAAGGTCATCTTTATGCCGGTAGAAACATCGGCAATGTTAGCGAGCGTGGGAGCAATCAAGGAAGTTCTGGCACAGACTGGTGAGAAGAGCGGGGAAGAGAATTCACCTTTGCCTCCAAGGCCGCGGCAGTTGCCGACTTAGGGATGTGAGCGCGGGCAACCTTGCTTCAGCGAGCGCTAAGCAGGATTGCCAGCCGCGAATTATAGAGATGTACGCGGACTCACTGGCCCAGAGCTCGGGAGCAGGTGCCTTGAGATCACTGTATGTTTCGATCCTTCATTGCTCAACTCACTCCGCATTACCAGCAACTCTGATACGGTCACGGCCACCCGCTCAAATCCCAACTCTTTGTGTGCGGAGGCCAAAGTGCGCGCCCCTTGAGGGTTGCGCAAACGTGCCAATGTAAGGTGAGGATGAAAGGGACGCTCCTCTTTTGCGAAACCTGCGTGCGCGCATTCTTCTTCCAGGCGCGCGTGTAGTTCGGCGAGCTTTCCCCCCGCGTCGGTGACACCAATCCATAAAACGCGCGGTGGACCATGCTTGGGAAACGCGCCAGTTTCTTCGACGAAGACTTCGAACGGAGATAAGCCTTCGACCGATCGGGAGGCTGCTTGTGAAAGAATTTCGACGCGCGATGTTGGTATCTCGCCGAGGAACTTGAGAGTGAGATGGATCTGGTCGCGGCTCCAACTTGCTTGCGTTTGCGGCAATGCATCCCGCAGCCGTGCGCTGTGTCGCATCGAGCGTTCGCGCACATTGTCTGGGAGGTCGATGGCGCAAAAAACTCGCCACCGCGACTCTGAGATACGGAGACGGGGAGACGGGGAGAGCCGGAGATCAGTAGTTTTGTCGTTCTCTTTGATATCGCCCGGTGGATGTTTCACCCCATCTCCAAATCTCCCCGTCTCCTGGTATCAGCGCTTTGGTTCCAGCACCACCGTCTCCCTCGCCGCCTTTGCAATTGCAGCATCACTAAACGGGAACACCCGCGGCGTTACGGCCCGCCAGTCTGCGAGTTGATCGCTCCAGTGTGGGTTTGAGGGAAGGCCAGACTCCCCAAGCGTTATTCCCTGCTGAGTCTTATCCCAGTCGCTTGGATCGGCGATGAGCCGCATCGAAACCGGGGCGCCGACGTTGACGGTAGCGCCCACGAGAAACCCGGTTCCAATTTGGGGAAGGGCCGCAATCGTGAACTGCGAACCCACCAACGGCGCGACGGCAAGCAGGTGAGGGAAGCGCGCCTTGACCATGTTGCCCCAGGTCCACTGCGATTCGTCTGCACCCATGCTCTTGGTTAAGGCCAGGTGCGCGTCTTCATAGCAAGCACGCAAGAGATCTGGATAACTCTTGAGCTCTTTCGGCAGCCAGTCTTCCGGTTGCTCCGCGATGATCTTGTCGAGCGTCGTATCAAAGTTGGACCACCCAAATGTCTTCGCTCGTTCCTCACCGAGCGCAGCATTGATAATGCGGGTGCGAAATGCAATACGCATCTGCGCGACGACCGGCGCAACCTTTGAGTCCAGGTTTAAGCGACCATCCCACGTGTCGAACGATGCCATTGCCTCGCGCAGCCTATCATCGCGAGTTGAGGTTAGCTGGCCGCGCAAAATCTTCGACGCAGCGCGTGCAAACGCGACGCCGGCAATCGAATAGACGTCGCCCTGAACTTCTCTAAAATCATCGGCAGTCATCATCTCCTTCTTTTGCAGCAAATCGAGAATGCGGCGCGCGCGATATGGCTGGGCCCAGGAATGGGTCAGAAAGTAGGGATAGTCGCTGCCGACGATTCTTTGATTAGCTGTAACGATAATGCCAGATGGTGGATCGAAAAGGTGTGGCAACTCTTCAAAGGGAATGAAACCGGACCACTCGCCTGCATCCGTCGAGCCGTCGTAGGGAAGGCTTCCATCACCTGACTTTCTAACCGGAATCACCCCGGCTGCGTAATAACCAATGTGACCGTCAACGTCTACATAGACCATGTTCTGCGTCGCTCCCGTGTACCTTCTAACTGCTTCCGTAAACTCTTTCCAGTTGCGCGCGCGGTTTAATGAATACAAACCCGAGGCATCGTTTAGCTTCGGATCCAGAGCGGTCCAACGCAGCGCGTAAGGTTTTCCACCTTTTTCAAAAACAACGGGACCATGACGAGTCACCCTTACGTCGAGATTTACAGTGTCTGTGCTTGTTTCCGTGAAGTCTTTGCGGAGCTTGATCTGTTCGTGACGAACTTCGATATTGCGCCAGCCGGAAGGCGTCATGTAGCGCTGCGGATTGTCTGGATCAAGCTTCTCAACGTAGAGGTCCTGAACATCCGGACCCACATTGGTGAAGCCCCAGGCAATGTGATCGTTATGGCCAATCACGACGCCGGGCAGTCCGGCCGCGTTCACACCGGCAACGCGCACTCCTGGCGCAGTCAGGTGGACCATGTACCAGATCGGTGGGGCAGAGGGCGCGAGATGCGGGTCGTTGGCCAGCAAAGGTTTGCCTGACGCTGTGTGTTTCCCGCTTACCACCCAATTATTGCTGGCGGCGAGAGCTTCGGCATAAAGACCAATGCGCTGCAACGAGCGCGCCTGAACGGCTTCATCTTGCGCGAGTGTTTGCAGCACGTCGGCAGAAAACGCTTCGTTGGTTTTACTAAGACGGTTTCTTAAGGCGGCTGATGCACTCCCTTTCTTCGTGTCTTTGCCGACAACCAGAACGTCCAGCGGCGAGATCTCCGGCAGCAACGCGGCCAACTTCTCTGCCGGCAAATCGGCAAGCGCCTCGCGCATCACGTCCAGACGCCATGTCGTGGATAGAGTCTCGAAGAAGAGTTTCACCACGATCAGCGAGTCGGCTGGCGTCCACGGACGAGGTTTGTACTGAAGTATCTGAAACTCGGGTGGCAGGGCTTTGGCGTCGAGTGAGGCGATGTAGGCGTTAACTCCCTGCGCATAAGCTTCCAGCAGAGCGCGGGCCTGCGGAGTGGCTTGCGCGGCCTCGGCTTCCGCTGTCTGTGCGAATCCAAACGCGCGATGACGTTTGTCCTCTTCCAGAGCATTGTTACCCAGGACTTCTGCGAGTTCGCCGCGGGCGGTACGGCGAAGCAGATCCATCTGCCAGAGCCGATCGGACGCGGTAATGTAGCCCTGTGCCAGATAAAGATCGTGATTGTTCCTCGCTTCAATATAGGGAATACCCCGCTCGTCGCGTCGCACTGTCACGTGCTCCTGCAGACCTGGAAGCTCGATCGATCTTGGTTCTGGAATGCTGGTTTGCTGTCCTGAAGCTCTGGGAAGCTTGGTGGCGGTAAAGAGGAACAGCGCAATCGTCAACGTTGCAGAGAACCCTTTTTTCACTCTGTGAAAACCTCGAGTTTGAGCTGTAAAAGCAGAGTCAGATACTAGCACAGACTACGGAAATCATTCTTTGTGTTGACCTGTTACTAGTAAGCCCCCTAGAATCTGCTTTAACGCTCTGCTGGTTCCCAATGAAATTGATGATCATGTCGAGAGGGTTGCGGACATTCGCGAGCAGCAGCCTGCTGCTGGTTTTAGTTCTCGTTAGCGTCGCGTTGGCGAGCGCGCAACAGCGCCCGCTCCTGACCGAAGACGTAGATATCATTCCTCCCGGCAGCATGCGGATTGAAGCGGGCATAGATTTTTTGCAAGG
>JBGPNE010000023.1:0-12510 GCA_041487335.1 Pyrinomonadaceae bacterium | reverse complement strand
GTTGCGGCATGGAAGTAATGGCCGGATTTATTGTCGGCTTCGATCACGATCCGGAAGATATTTTTGAGCGTCAGATCAACTTCATTCGCGAGAGTGCGATTCCGCTCGCGATGGTCGGGCTGCTTACCGCCTTGCCTGACACTCAGCTCTGGCGCCGCCTGAAACGGGAGGGCAGGCTGCTGACGGAAAGCACGGGAAACAACACCAGCTCTACACTAAACTTCATTCCGAAGATGGACCCAGCGCGACTGGTTGAGGGCTACCAGTCCATCATGCGGACAATCTACAATTCCGGCGATTACTATCAGCGAACCCTGGAGTGTCTTAAGCGGGTTAGAAAAGGTCGACCAGAGCCATCAAATAGCAGCTTATCAGCTCGCCTGGCCGCGTTTACCCGCGTTATTCTCCGGCTTGGCATCCTCGACGGTGAGCGCAGAGAATTTTGGCGATTTGTTGTTCATGTCGCTGCCAATCATCGTGAACGCCTCGCTGAGTCAATGCGATGGGCCGCGATGGGTTACCATTTTCGTAAGCTCAACGAAAGCATCTGAGGACTCACGCCGGATGAATTGTTGGCACCGCTCGTCTGTGACAGGCCATTCGTGAGAAACGATCGGCCATCCATGAGCGGCGCGTTTTTCCGTTGTCTCGGTCTTCGGTGCCCAGCCTGCGGTAAGTCTTCAATAGTTAAGACTACATTCCAAATGAGGGATCGGTGCTCGTCCTGCGCAGTTATATTCAAACGTGAGGAGGGCTTCTTTGTCGGGGCGATCCTGATTAATGTGGTCGCGACCGAGTTCGTAATTCTCGTCACCTACCTCACTTGTCTCGGTGTGATTGGTGCTCACTACCAAGTGGTTCTGGGAATTCTCTTCGTGATAGCGCTCGCGTTTCCCGTCGCTTTCTATCACCATAGCTGGAGTATTTGGCTCACCTTCGACCATTTCGTCGAGTCGTTGCCCAAATCATGAGACGGGTTAGTGCCGGCAGCCGCAAACGGAAGTGGGGGCGGACCGTCAGGAGTTCAAATCATCGGCGAGTCTGCTGAGAGGGCTCACTCCGGAGGGTCCGGAGGGTCCGGAGGGTCCGGAGGGCTCGCTGGCGTTGCTGTTTGCGGAAGTGGTAGTATTCGAAAGAGCAATGTTCAATCCGCAACCATTACATCTTCGACCTCTTGAATCCCGCGTCAACCTCTTCGCGGACTAGCTCTTGATCTCATTCTAATTCGCTTCGTTCAGGTCTTCAACAGATTCGTCGACGTTTGTCGGACGGGTTGTTTCGTCAGAAAAGGAGAGAGTTTATGTCCACCACCACCATGGCCCCCCCGAAGCGGCCGGAGATCAAGACCGCATTGCCCGGTCCCAAAGGTAAGGAGATCATCGAAGCAGACGCCCAGTTTGTTACACCTTCGTATCCGCGACCTTCGTTCAAGCTCGTTGCCGAGCGGGCCCAGGGGGTCTGGGTCGAAGATGTTGATGGAAACATCTTTCTCGATTGCAACGCTGGCGTTGCGGTCTGCTCTACCGGTCATTGTCATCCGGAAGTCGTTCGCGCGATCCAGGAACAAGCAGAACAGCTCATTCACATGTGCGGCACCGACTACTACTATCGTCATATGCCGCAGCTCGCGAAGAAACTGGACGAGATTGTTCCGGTTCCCTCGCCTACGCGAACTCACTTTGCCAACAGTGGCACCGAAGCCGTTGAGACTGCGTTGAAGCTGGCGATGCATGCCACCGGGCGCGAGAAGTTCATCGCTTTTTTCAACAGCTTTCACGGGCGCACGCTCGGTTCGCTGTCACTAACTTCATCGAAGGTGGCTCAGCGCGTAGGCTTTAAGCGACAGGCGCTCGACGTTGTTCACGTTCCTTATCCGAACGAGTTTCGTAATCCGTTCAGTGCCGCGGATTGTGGCGACGGTGGCGCCGGTCAGGGTGCTCTCAATTGGATCGAGGAACGCCTTTTCAAGACCACTACGCCTCCCGATGAGGTGGCTGGCATTGTTGTCGAAGCCGTGCAAGGCGAGGGAGGCTATGTTCCGGCGCCGCGGAATTTCCTTCAGGGGTTACGCAGCATTTGTGATGAACATGGAATTCTTTTGATTGTCGACGAGGTGCAATCAGGTATGGGGCGCACCGGAAAAATGTTTGCGTGCGACCACTACGATCTGCAGCCGGATATCATCACGCTTGCGAAGGGCATCGGTTCCGGCCTACCTATAGGTGTCACAGTCGCGCGTGGCAGTCTAATGGACTGGAAGCCTGGCGCGCATGCATCAACGTTTGGCGGCAATCCGGTCTGCATCGCTGCCGCTCTGAAGACTATTGAGCTACTTGAAGGCGGCTTGGTTCAGAACAGCGCGGAAGTTGGCGCGTACCTGAAAGCCGGTCTCGAGAAGTTGATGAGGAAATACGACTGCATCGGCGACGTGCGTGGTATGGGCCTGATGATTGGCGTAGAGTTTGTGGAAAACCGCGGTTCCAATAAACCCGCGCCTGAGCTTCGCGATCGCGTGGAAATAGCCTGCTTCGAGCGAGGGCTGATTATTCTGGGAGCAGGAACGAACACAATTCGCTGGTCGCCGCCATTGATTTTGACAGCGGAGAACGTTGATGTCGCCCTGGAAATCTTCGATCGGGCCATAGCGAAATCGCTCTCGTAACCCGGAAAGAAAACTATGTTTCAAGGTTCCGTCGTTTCAATTCACATCGCGCCGGCGGCGGAAGAGACGATGGTCTCTGTTCGCGAAATCAAGGCGCTGCCCGGGTTAGGGCTCGAGGGTGATCGTTAAGTTTAAGTAGCCCACGATGTGACTTCTGAGACTCGCTCAATACCTTTGCGGTGCGCCACGCACGCAGCGGACGGTGTCGCGTGCAATCAACAGTTCTTCGTCAGTGGGGATTACATAGACAGCTAGCCGCGAACCATCCTTACTAATCAGACCCTCTCTGCGGTCGATGTGCATCGCATTGAGTTCATCGTCTAACCTGAGGCCCATCCAATCTAAGCCGGCGCAAATCTTTGAACGTATCTCGGCAGAGTTCTCGCCAATTCCGCCTGTAAAAACGATCGCCTCGGCGCCGCCTACTGCGGCGAGAAAGGACCCGATGTACTTGCGAGCGCGATAGCAAAATATTTCGATAGCCAACCGGGCACGCCGGTCGTTGTTTTCGTGTGCTTCCTCAAGCAACTCGCGCATGTCACTGGTCAGACCAGAGATTCCTTGCAGTCCTGACTGTTTGTTGAGTAGCGTCTCGACCTGATGCGAAGTTAGCCCTTCCTTCGCGCCGATGAAATCAATGATGGCCGGGTCGATGTCACCGGAACGCGTCCCCATCACGAGTCCTTCAAGTGGCGTGAGGCCCATCGAAGTGTCCACTGAATCTCCTGCGCGGATGGCGGCAATGGAACAGCCATTGCCGAGATGGAGGGTAATCAAGTTGGTCTGATCGCGCGAGATTCCGAGAATCTGGCGATAACGATAGGCAACGTAGCGATGGGACGTCCCGTGAAATCCGTAGCGCCTTATCCGATGACGTCGATAGAGTTGATAAGGAAGCGCGTAAAGATATGCGTATTCGGGCAGAGTTTGATGAAACGCGGTATCGAATACTGCTACCTGCGGCAGTCCACTGCCAAACACCTCACGCGCCGCGACAATGCCTTTGATATTGGTCGGATTGTGGAGCGGCGCGAGGTCAATACAATCCTCTATGCCGCGGAGCACTTCATCTGTAATCAAAACAGAGTGTGTGAACCGCTCTCCGCCGTGCACAACTCGATGACCAATAGCATGAATATCCGCGATGCTCTGAATGCCCTCAAGCCCTGAATTCTCCGCACATGCCCAATGCACAATCAGATCGACAGCGGCGCGCGTATCGCGTAACGCGGCGGTCGAACGTTGAGACCCATGACCTTCAGCCTGGAGATTGACAATTGCTTCGCCACCGATGCGCTCGATGTTTCCCCGAGCAAGACGGTGGTCGCCGTCATGACCGATCTGCTCGAGGTCAGTGGCGATCAGTTGAAACTTGACTGACGAGCTGCCGCAATTTAGAACCAGTACGTTCATTGGACTTTGGGCTTTGAGCTTGGTGCTTTGAGCTTTATGCTTTGTGGGTTGTGACTTGAGATGGCGAGAACAAAACAACCCGTCAAAGTAAAGTACAAAGTTCAAAGAACAAAGCTCTAAACGCGAAGTTTCGCCGCAATTTCCTTCAACCGTGCTCGCAGACGCTCTTCGTCTATGGTAGTGACCCGGCCTTCGCGATACACTTCCCTTCCCGCCACGACGGTTAAGATGACATCGCGTCCTGAGGAGGCAAAGACGAGGGCGTTTGTCGGATCGTATGACGGAAGCTGATGTGTACCGTTTAGCGAGACGACGGCAAAATCCGCCTGCAAGCCTTCTTTCAATTCTCCGACGTGACTTTCAAGACCGAGGGCTCGAGCACCTCTTAACGTGGCGGTGCAAAATGCATCATGTGCGCTCAACAGCCGCCGTTCGCTAGCAAGATTAGCGCCCGCCCTGGAAAACAGGATGGCGAAACGCGACTCTTCCAGCAAGTCGCAAGTGTTATTGCTCGACACCGAGTCGGTACCCAAACCCACCGCTATTCCGTTGTCGAGAAATGCTGCAAATGGCGCGCGCCCGTGGCCGAGTTTTGCGTTTGATTTTGGACAATGTGCGACTTTCGTACCGGTCTTCTCGATTGTTTCAATATCTGCTCCATCGACATTAATACAGTGTGCCAGCAGCGGGCGCGTCCGAAGTACGCCGTGGTTGTTGAGATATTGAATCGTCGAACCGCCCGGCGCGCGCCAGTCTATTCCACGACTTGCCAGTCCTTCCGCAAACGGTCCTCGCCCTTCGCGCATGAGCAAGTCTTCCGCCACCGATTCGGCCGCATGCATCAAGAGCGGCAGCTTCTCGGTCAAAGCGAAATCAGAGATCAACTCAAGCTGAGGAGCACAGACCGTGTAGGGAGCGTGCGGAGACACGCCGGCTCGCACCAGCGGAGTTTCAAGATCGCGCAGGTGTGAAACTTTGGACCTAAGTTTCTCAAAGTTGTCGGCAACAAACCTTGGATCCGGCCCAAACGACTCCTGAAAAACTATGCCTCGTAATCCAACGTCGCGCAAAGCACTCATGCTTTCGTAGGCCGAATCACTAGCATCAGCAACGCAAGTTACTCCTGCTCGCGCGGCTTCGCACGCACCCCACGCAGCTGAAACGTAAAGCTCGTCTCGCGTCATGCGTTCGAGTCGCGCCACAGTTAACTTCTTGAGCCAGGCGAGGAAGTCAGCTTCTTCCGCGTCGAGAAAACCGCGCATTGCGGTAAGTTCGAGATGTGAATGCGCGTTGATTAGACCAGGTATGATTGCTGCCTCACCAAACTCGCAAACTTTGGCTTGGGAAAACTCTTCGGCAAGCGATAAGCGCTTACCAACTGCGGTGATGTGTTCACCGGCAACGGCGATCGCGCCATCATTGATTGGAGGCGATGAAACCGGCAGAACCCAGCGAGCGCAGTAGAGGGTTGTCATTATATTGCTTCGTGAAAATACGCGACTACAAAGGATCTGGTCTCACAAACCTCGACGATAAATTTCAATCAGCATGTTCGTGAGTTGACCTGCGAAGCTTGGCGCCAAGACGCGTTGCACAGGTGAAAGGCCTTGCGCTCGCACACTCTTGAGTTTCCGATAGCGATCCAGGATCGAGATCACGTAAGCACGTGTGGAAGGAATGTCGATTCTCCTGATGAACTCTTCACCTGATAGGGCCTTGCCGCCTTCAGCCGTGCGGTTCCACTCCGCCGCCCGGCTTGGTCCAGCATTATACGCAGCAATCATTCGGGCTTCAGTATCGGGCATATCGCGGTACTCCTCGTAAAACTTCTCAAGATACCAGCAGCCAATTTGGATGTTGCGTTCAGGATCGCGCAGCAAGTTGGAGGGATCGCTTGCCATCTGCCTTTCAAACTCACGCATGCCCGTCTCCGCCGCCCATTCGCGGCCAACGGTTGGCGTGACCTGCATCAAACCAATCTCGCCGTCCTTACCAGTCTTCCAGGGGCTGAAGTAGGTTTCTTCATAAATAATGCTCCAGACTAGATCGGGATCCAGGCGATAGATACCGGCTTGTCTGCCGATCAAGCCATCATAGCGATGAGTCCAATACTGATTGAAAAAGTGGGCTGCGAAAAAGATTGTGAGGGTAATGAGGAGAATTGCAATCAGGCGTTTCATTGAAATAGATCATCAGCAGCACTCGTCCGTGGAGTAATAGATCCAAACTCGGCAATTGACCACCGGCAATCGACCACTCTAGTTTCTCCTTTTCAGCCCTGACCAAAAGTGTGCGGCTGTACATGCCGGATCCACTCCCTCGTAACGCGAACGCAGCTCTCGCTCGTCTAATACGTGCCCCTGTAACCACACCTCCGCATCGAGGGTCGCTCCAGGCACGAGAGAGTCGCCGCGCAGTGCGCGCTGGTTCACCAATACTTCAAGCTTCATTCGTTCGAGATCCAGATGTATCCAGTAGAGATCGCTACCGGTGAGCGGATTTTTTAGGGGCTTAAAAGCTATCACGCGGCCCGACAAGCTCCAATCATTCTCATGAGCGGCGCGCGCAGGGGCGGCTTTTTCAAGCGGCGTCCAGCGCGTCTTTGGCATGCCTTTACGAACTCGAGCACGATAGGCAAGGCCGCAAAGACCTACGTGAAGCTCCTGGGCGCGGAATCCAGCAGGACCAACTTCGGTCAGATTCTGGAGCTCAAACAAAACCTCACAGTCTGTGCCTTCGCGATAACCGTGGACCACCGCTTCGCCTTCTTCATCGTATTCAGTCAGTGCCCATGGAGTAATCGTCTGAGCGTAGCGCGCTCGAAATCCGGGACGGCAATCAGCATAAAACACATCGCCGCTTCCCGATTCATACAGCACAGTCCAAACCTCGAGCCCCTCACCGAGCTTCCAGCACCGGCCGTGCAGCACAGCGCCGCGACGAGAAAGTTGCGTAGGTTCACCCTGATCACCCGCGCGTTCAGCGAGATAATTGAACGCCTTCTCACTCGGAACTTCCAACCCAATTGTTTGAAACGTAGGATTCATGATTTTGTCGGCACGAAAGCGATCATCACGTCCTTACCCAATCCCCTATCGCTCATCACTCATCACTTCGACCTGTCGCCCATTATTGCCCGGCACGTCTCCGGTGTCCATATTGAGCGCCGTTTTCGTCTGCTGCTTCTTCGCGCAACGCGCGACTCTTAAATCCGCGAATGTTTCTTTCCGGTCCATGCGAGGGGCGGACACCCGAGCGCACCATCTCAGCAAAAAGATCTACGTCGTAGTCCGCCTCGCGCGACATCTGCTCACGAATTGCAAGCAAGACTTCGAGAAATTTGGGCCGACGATACATAGGCAATTTGCGCTTTGTGATTTTTGACTTTCGATTTGTGATCTTTGGCCTCGGATCTTTGACGTTTTAGCCGGGATCCTATTTTCCTGAGAGTTACTCGCTCATACCAGATGAAATTTAATCTGAGATCTCAAGAATCTCAAATGGAAAATCGCAGATCGAAAATCACCCGACACTCTCAGTGGTCTCGGAGACGAGAAATTCGGGCGTCACGATCATAGGAACGTAAAAGCCTGCCGCAGTATTGAAAAGGCGAATACGAGCCTGGCGGCGAACATTGGCTAGATGACCAAAATTCCACGTTACCAAATAATCGATCTTGTGATAGGAGGCAATCGCTACGTGTAGCGCGTCGGCGATGTATTTGCGATGGAATATTCCGCGTGAGATATAACCGTCCGCCAGTATGGCTGCTTCATCAGTGAGTTCGACATGTTCCAGCGGCGCGATCAAATTCAAGTAAGAGCTTCGGTGTGGTTCCGGAACACGCTCCATCTCCCTTGAAACTAACGGAGAAATAACGCTGCGATAGTCAGGCATCTCGTGCTCCCACCAGCGGATTGTCAGGTCGCGCCGAAATGGCTCGCCATTGTCGAGATAAGCTCCGATGACCGATGTTTCGAGATAAAGACTTTGCTTCATGAGATTCCAGCGCTCACATTTCTTCAGGCCTGGGACTATCGCTACTCTTAGCGGTTTTGTTTACTGGCTCGAGCCGAATCACTCCGCGCTGGAAATCGAAAGACACTCGGAAGTGACGAAGGAAGTTTCCTCCCAATATTCCGTTCTGCGTGAAGCCAGCAGTTTCATTTACCGGATCCAAATCGAGCACTGCGGCACTGATCTGCTCTCTTGTGAACGTCCCGAGCATGACCTTAGGCAAGAGCATCGTCTTGACATCTTCAGCGACTCCTGCCGCGCCAAACACCCGCATTCGAGTTGGAAGCAAATGGTCGGCCATGCCCTCCATCGCGGCGAGTTTTTCCGATATCACTGAAACACTGGCGCCCGTATCGATGATGAAGTTTAGCGGGCTCTCAATTCCCTCAAGATGAACTTCACCACTAAGAAAACCGCTTGCGGTAGTGCGCAATGGAATTTCAACACTGCCGCTAACGAGCGGCGCCGCACCATCCGCGGATGGTGGGTCTGACCGGTAAATTGTGCTCCAGGGATCGGGGTTGTCCGATTGCCGCTGGCGAGCAAGTGTAAACGTGCGCTGAGCGTAATCA
This sequence comes from Pyrinomonadaceae bacterium, assembly GCA_041487335.1. Taxonomy (GTDB): domain Bacteria; phylum Acidobacteriota; class Blastocatellia; order Pyrinomonadales; family Pyrinomonadaceae; genus PSRF01. Next base: position 3,846 of record JBGPNE010000023.1, on the reverse strand, counting down.
ACCGAAGCAATAAACTTTGAGATTATTGAGAGACCGAGGTAGCCATCCACCGGAATCTTGTCGTCGTAAAAATGGCGAATATAAACAGGGACATTCTCCACTCGCACCTCGCCAACCTCCAGCGAAGACACAAAACCGTAAACTATTTCAAATTTCCCCCCACCGCCAACGGCACGAGCCATGCCGCCTCGTGCAATAGGACGCAGGCCCAATCGTTTGGCTGTTTCTTCGGAGACAACAGACATGCCCGACCCTGTATCGAGAACGAAACGCAGGAGATCTTTTCCTCCGTTCACACGAACCTTCAAGATCGGTCGAGCGTCAATTGATTCGAATGAAACGACAGTTTTATTCGAGCCCGTCGGCACGTAGAGCGAGCTTTGCTTTCCGAGGTATCGCAAGAATTCGATCAGCCCTCGGATTCGTGCGCGGCGGTCGGCATCGGTCTTTGGAGCGATTGCCAAAAAGCGTTCGTACGCGTTGGCGGCTTCTTTGTACTTCTCGGTACGAGCTGCGGCTTGTCCGAGATTGAAGACGTAATCAGGTTCACCAGGCGCGATGTTTACGGCGCGACGTAATCCCCGAATGGCTGACTCCAACCGGTTCTCGTAGAAATCAACCATCGCAAGCCCCGCGACGGCTAACGCCTCGTTCTCTTGGATACTTATGGACGTGCGAAACTCTTCAACCGAATTCCGAAAATCACCTGCAGCAAGAATCGCCGATCCCAGCAATGCGTGCGCTCGAGCGGAAAGTGGGTCAGCCAGAATGACTCTTGCGGCATGATCGTAAGCATCCTGAAGTTGTCTCTGTTTTAGGAGAGCAAAGCTCAAACCGAGCCGAGCCTCTTTGTCATGAGGATCTTTGCTCAGCAACTCCCGAAATATCTTTTCCGCGGCTTGATAATCCCCGTCGCGAAGTGCCCTATCAGCCTGGCGCTGAACTTTGCCGTCGGAACGGGGTGCGGCAAAAGCCGTCGCGAAGAGTAAAAGACAAATGGCGAAGGTGGTCAAACCACCGACTGCCAATATGGTTAGTGAGCGCTTCGTATTAAAACACCGCATCTTGACTAGTTTCCCGAAATGTCGAATTCGACGATATAACAGAATTCACTGCGGTTAACTCAGAAGATTGTACAGACTAAAGTCTGTGGTATTTCGGAGAATAGATCTTGCAGATGAATCATCATTCGCAAACCGCGCTTTATTACTTCAAAACTTCTCCTGTTTTCATTGACCAAAGAACTAGATCAAGTTCGTCGAAGTCAATCCCGATGTCACGCGCAAACTGGCGGAGAATTTCTTCGGTTTCCAGATAACGCGTTCTCGTGGTGGGCGGTTTAGGCGTTTCTACCACTTTCAGATCCGCAAGACAATTGAGCACGTGCTTATCAAGAATCGCGTGGCCTTTGAGCCCAATGTTCCGCAGGAAATGGCTGGCCTCTTTGAACCCCAAGCCTTTAATTCGCGTCTCCTGCGCCAGCCAGTCTCGCCGCTCGCGTGGATCGGAGAAGCTTTGCAGTGCTTTACGCAATGCCATTCCGCAATGTTCGCGCAAGTAGTCGCGGGTAACCACAATATGACCAGGTCGAGCAACTGGAAAACGATGCGCGCCAGCCTTTCTAAGTGCCCTCGTCATCTGTTCGCGCTTACCTTCCATCAAAAGCGGTCTCACTGCCTCGATGGCTCGAAGTCCCATGGCAGCCGAAGCGCCGGCAGTGAAGATGCAGAAGACCAGTTCTTCCCAGAGTCGCTCATCAGAGCCGGTTTGCCAGACTTCCTGAAACTCAGCAAGCCTTGCTCGAATCTCTCTTCCTCGCGCCTGGTGTGTGGCGCGTATGCTTGCAACAGTAACGGGCTGGTGATTGCGTCGCACTATGATTTGTCAATACGCAGATTCTAGGTGCGCGCTTCCAACATTGTCAACGAGATTAGACTTCACTCATCAGGACCGGGCGTATTGAAAAAAGCCTGGGTACATCCTGATTGACGCAGATCGCATCAAATGGCTCTCCTCACAAAACTCGAGCAACTGACCCGAGCATTAATGTTATCATCAATAGTTCGCTCGTGAGCGAGTGAAGCTGGAAAGAACAAATCCACAGAAAACATCGGGGATCTTTATCGTGATTTTCACAGCTCTTTTCTTGCTGGTCGTGCCATCGACAATCCTGGCTCAAGCGCCGGGTGCTCAACCGCCAGGAAGCGCGCAAACTTCGCGGCAGCCTTCAACCGTGACGTCGGACACGTCTGTTACCAATCAAACATTAGCGGGCACCGGCGAGCTAAGGCCCGTATATGGTCTTCAGGGTGTGCTCGTGGAAACCCTGGAGGGAAAAACTGTTGCATCGCAATCTTCCGATGAGTCTTTCAATCCTGCCTCAGCCATGAAGCTCGCGACGGCGCTAATCGCCCTTAAGACCTTTAGACCGCAGCATCGCTTCACCACGGGAATTTGGACCGAGGGAACGCTCGACAGAACCTCGGGTACAATTCACGGAAACCTGTACGTTTCAGGTGGCGATCCCTCTTTTCACTACGAACATGCCCTGATGATAGCGCGCCGGCTAAATGATCTTGGCATTCGAACGGTGACCGGAGATTTGGTGATCGCGCCGGGATTTACGATGAACTTCAACTCGTCGGCGCGACGTTCCGGGGAACAGCTTTACGAGACCCTTGATTCAAAGCTGAGGTCATCGGAAGCGACAGGGGCGTGGACGTACGAGCGCACGGCCCTGGGTGATCAGGCGAGCCTTCATACTGTTCCCAGTATGGTTGTGATGGGCGCGGTTCAAGTCAATTCTGTTCCACTCGCCGCTAAGCTTCTGTTGACTCACAAATCCGGCAAGCTCGCCGACATTCTCAAGGTTCTTCTATGCTACTCAAACAACTTCATGGCCGAGCGAATAGGCGAGAACATTGGCGGGATAGAATCGGTGCGGCGTCAGCTTCTCAACACATTGGGGATCGCTCCAAACGAACTAATGCTGTCTTCCCTGAGCGGTTTAGGAGTGAATCGCATCACCCCGCATGCCATGATGAAGATATTCAGAGCGCTTAGAGACGAGCTCCAGAAGGACAAACTTTCACCCTCTGACATCTTGCCGGTTGCGGGAATTGATCCCGGTACGCTGCAAGACCGGTTCGCAGATTTGGCAAGGCGAGGCAGCGTAATCGCGAAGACGGGCACGCTGACAAGAACGGATGGAGGAGCCAGCTCCTTAGTCGGACAGATGAAAACTGCCGACGGAGAGATCCTTCTTTTCGTGATCATGAACCAGCAGGGAAGCATTTTGAGATTCAGGGAGAACCAGGACTATCTAGTGACGCAGGTTCAGAACACACGCGGTGGGCCAAAGGCTTTTAACTATAAACCGCTTATGCTAGCAATGAGACTTGCTGACACGGAAAGCACCTTCGCAGCAACGGGCGATGAATATGAACCGCGTTTGAAAGTTGTAGGCAGTTCTCCCTGACCGAAACACTCAGTGCTGAAAGTATTTGCGCCCCGGCAACCAAAAGGTCGTCGGGGCGCTTTACCGTCCGGTCTACACGCGCGGCGTGCGGCACCACGCATGAGCGGACGATCCCGTGCTTGCGGTGTGCGCCTGGTCGTCTTAATCCGGGAAAAGCGCACATCGGATCTAAAGTGCAAAGGCAGGCAGGATTCCGAAGAACTCCTCGCTTAATTCCAATTCCCGGAACCTGAAGGGCCGGGCTGCGAATAGGAAGTTCTTTTCCTCTGCTGTCACATTAGGTAACGGGCCAGATGAATCAGGCAGGAGAGTTCCAGCTAAACTGGGCCATTTCCCTCACAAAAGCCGATGGCATGGGTGTTGCTCAG
>JBGPNE010000022.1:0-12622 GCA_041487335.1 Pyrinomonadaceae bacterium | reverse complement strand
TTCCCAATCCTCCGCAAACCAACTCTTGTCGCGCGAAAATGGTTCGGCGACCTTCACAGCCTCAAGCCGCCCTGGCGCCAGTCTGGCGACACACAGCAACCAGGCAGTCACCGCCGACGCAGCCATCAGTGTGTGGAAGCCGGTCCAATTTCCCATCTCCCAGCGCGCGGCGCTAAATGCGGTGAGACAGCTAACTGCAATCAGAAACGCGCAAAGTGCCCCAGCGGTTAATCGTTTGCGATACGCCTTACCAAACCAGGCAGCAGCCATCCCGGTTAGAAAAACCGCTACCCAACCGCGCAATCTTCCAGCCTCTATAGTGCCAATGCCGGCAAGCTCGGGCCGCCAGATCAGCCTCACGGCAATCGGCGCGATCAGCAGCGCATTAGCGGCGATTGCGATTCCCACCTGAACTCTAAACAAAGCTTCGGCTGTTGTTGCCTGGACTTCGTTGAGCGCACCTGGCCAGCGCTCGCGCACGCTCAACCAGACCAATGCGTAGACGGCTGAGGTGATCGCATTCAACTGAATCGCATGGGCAAACACGACCCGGTTCATCGAGCCGTTGACCGCGACTACCGAAAGCAGGTAGACCATCGTGACCGTAACGTTGAAAAACAGCCCAGCAACGAACGCGTAGATCGGCAATCGCTCCCGCACTGCATAGCCCATCAGCGTCAGCGCTGCCAGCACGAGTGGAACGCTGTAAGAGAACTCGTCGTCCAAGAGCGCGAAGAATCCCGCCGCTGGGCCATGCACCGGCAGGTAGTAGATCGCCCGCAGCGCCGGATAGGCAGTGAGCACGAGCAGGGGCGCGAGCGTAGAGGCGAGCAGCAGGATTCGCGTGCGGCGGGAAAGCTCATTGCGATTGATATCGATCTCGGGCCATCCGAATGACTTGAGGCGATCAAAAACAGGTTCACGAAACCAGAGTGGTACCGAGGCAAGCAGCAGAAGCAGCGCGGCAAGCCACCGCCAGGCTGAGGCCGTGGCAATCTGTGGTTCCCACATGCCTGCGAGCAAAGGACAAACGGCTATCAACGCCGCAACCGCGCCAAGGAAGTAAACCGAGCGGCGACGCTCCCACAAATTGGAGAGCATTGTAATGATCAGAAATGCGAGCAATATCCATGAGCCCAATCCGAGCGCCTGTTGGTGTGGGAAGCCGGCAATGTTCCAGACGGTCGTATCGATTCCCTGCGCCGTCAACTCCTGTCTAAGACCGGATAATGCACCATAGATTGCCAGTAGCAAGAATCCCATCAATACAAACCACGCGGTGAATCTATCGAACGACCACTGCGAATCAAGCAGGCGCCAGGCTGGCGTCGCCCAATTCGCATTCTTAACTTCACGGGACGATTCGTTCGGCGACTCTTCTCTTGAACTGACGGCGCCCGGGAGCGGTGTCATTCGTTTGATCGCTAAGCGCACGGCGATCCAGGCAAGGCTTAACAGGATTAATGCCGTGCCCTGGATCTGTAGTCCCCAGGGATGCAGGAATGCATGGGGCAGGTAGGCGTACCAATCGTACTGCTGGAGAGTGGCCTTGATCGCCAGCACGACCGCGCAGGTGAGAGCTATCTGGAATGCCGTGAAGAGGTCGCGGTGACGATTGAGCCAGAGCAGAACTAACCAGATGCTCGCGAGCCAGAAGACACGCTCCGCCTGCGTTGCAGTCGTTTCCCATCTGCCAGCCTGCAGCAAGCAGAAGACTCCCATAAACGAAGCAGCAAGCGCAGACTGGTTCAGTGGTCTTGTCAGTATTCCCTGCGCATCTCCCTCGAAACGCCGGCTCACGATCGCGGCGACCGCGCAGACGCTCGCGTGTGCAAGCATTGCTGTTTGCCAGGGAAACGGGATGCCAAGCCATGGCCCTAGCGCATGCGAGAGCGAGAGCAATAACAGACCTGATCCGATCCAAGTAAAAGCAATTAGATGGTTGCGCCACGCAATCCAAACTGCGCCGGCGGCGTACAGAGCACAGATGAGCCACACTCCATATGGATCACCCGGCAGCCCAAAGTTGAAGATGCTCACCAGAAGAAGACTGAGAGCACCAACCCCGCAGGCGCCAATTAGGTAAAACTTGCTATCCGCTGCTCTTCCCTTTCGGGCCAGCCACTCTGAAGCGCCCAGGAAAAGAGCAAACAGCCCGGTCAGCGCCTGCCCACTGCTAACGGAGACTGACACGTCAAGCAGAGACGTGACGCGCAGGTTCTGCCAGGCAACGTGACCGGCGATCACTTGGAACAGAACAAGATAGGCGAGACCAAAACAGAAAGCCGCCAGCAGCTGAGCGGCAGGAATTTCCAGCATTACAGCGAGGGTCGTGAAGACTGCAAAATTGAACAGTGCCGCGGGAACAATGCTCGCAGGATTGGGCCAGGCTAAAATCATCCCCGAGAGCACAGTCACAGTGCCGAGAATTGCCATGCTTGTTCCCGCCGTACGCGAGGCCGCGAGGTCTTTACTCGTGATTCGCTTCCAGAGAAGCGTTCCCGTTGCGAGCATGGGGAAACCAGCCAAACTGACCAGGGGCGCGAGGTACATCATGGTCATTCCTACCGGTCCGGTCTTGTAGAGCAAAAGGCCAAAAGGGAGCGCGGCGGCAAAAGTTATTGCGCCCAGCGTGATGAACACAGCAGTGGTCTCGCTCTCGTCGACCACGCTCTCAGAGAGGGCTTTTCTTAACATCCACATGGCTGAGCCGACGTAACAGGCCAGCGGGAAAGTGCCAAGTGCTAAAAGCAGACTGGGAGGCAAGTCGGGTGACGCGAAGTGGCGGATCAATAGTTGGCCGATCGACGAGCCCAACACTCCGGCGGCAAGGAGGTGTGGCCACGAGGGGGTGAGAACTTTCCCGGAAAAATAGACAAGGCAGAGGAAGACGGCAGGCGCCACCAATTCGCTGCCGATCACGAGTGCGCCCGGAGATTCCGCGCCTCCCGAAACAGCGGCGATGGCCAGAAAGTTAAGCGGCACGAGCAGCGTGGCGATCGTTAGTATTCCGCGACTCGTAGTCGGCAACTTCCAGCGATGCTCTGTGTAGAGACCGATTCCAAAAAGCGCTGCGGTAACCGTGGTAAAGATCAGGAACTTCAGAACCGGAATTTGCGAAATTTCTGACCAGAGACTTACTACCAGAGCGGTCGAACACCCGACAATCAGCAGTCCGCCGACAATCTCGCCCCAACGGATGTTGCTCTCTTCCATGAACGCATTGAGAACTTCCGAAAACGGTCTTCGGGGTGAACGTGGCGGTGGAACATAGCGGGTGGACTCTGCGGTGAAACTTTCTCTGTGGGCCTCGGTGAACAATTGTTCTTTCGCCGATAGGAATGATGCAGGAGCTGGTTCAATTATGATCTTGTCTTCTGTGGCAACCAGTGAAGCAGTAACCACTGACGGAGGTGGCTCGCTGACTGTGGCCGTTTTCTCTTCAAGTGGTTCGCTGAGGGAGACTGAAGTTTGTTCTGCGAAAGTCGTAGGTCGAGAAACCGGTGGGCTCGCGGAGGCCGGAGATGGCCCATCTCTGGCAAGCAGACTCAGCTTTTCTGACTCGATATCTGACTTCAGCTTCTCGTAAGTATCGTCTGTGATCACACTGGAGCGATGAAAGCGTTCGATCTGACGTTGGGTTGCGGCAAGATCCTTTAGCAGCTCAACAACTATGCCTGAAGGCCGGCGCCAGCCACAGTGGCCGCAGATCATCGCGCTCGGTGAGAGCTCGAAATTGCAGTTCTGGCAGCGAGAGAGGCCCAGGCTTTGAACTCGTGGCTGGTCGGATGGTTGAGAGCTAATTTGACGGATAAACCAGGCGAACGATACCCAGATACCATGGCCAACGAGGGTGACTATGAGCAATAGGACAGAGAGAAAAATGAGAATTTCCACTGGAGTCCTTCCCTGGTTGGGTCTGGCAAGGCTAATCTCTCCAACGCTTACCCCGCTTTCTCTCGATTTCGAGACCACGCGTGAGCAGGAGCGAGGAGTGGACACTGGAAATCATGAGCGAAGCGATTATAATCCGGAAAGTCATTTGAGTACGGGTTTTTTGTGTCGTGTGCTGAGAAGGTCTCAGTCCTAAACCTCGGTTTGGCAACGGAAGGTTTGCTTCGCCAGTCGATGAATCTGTTCGACGCAATATTCGCAGACAAACCATTCGCGGCAACTGCCGTACTGTACGAACAGCGCCAGATCACTTATGGCGATTTACGTGAGCAGACTACGCGCATTGCCGCAGTTCTTTCTTCTTTAAATCTGGCAGCGGGCGATCGAGTTGCCATCCTGCTTCACGACTCTCCTGAGTTCATCACGTCATTCACTGCAATCTGCTCGAGTGGGGCAATTGCCGTTCCCATAAACATGGCGCTTCGGCTCGATGAACAACGAGCTATTCTGAATGATTGCAGCGCAAGCGTGGCTATCGTGGAATCAGATCTATGCAGCAGCTTGCTGACAGATGCTCCAGAAAGACTGCGCTATCTCAAGGATGTTGTTGTCGCTCGTCACAGCGAACACGATTTCACCGCAGAGACGCAGGGGGCCCAGAGGGAGCGCAGAGAATTATCAGCAATTGGGGCAGTTAGGATTCGATTACTAAACGAGTTACTGATAGAGAGCGAAGGACGAGCGGCAGCGGTATTCCCTTCACCTGACGAGAACCCGCCGGCGCATTTTCTTTACACCTCAGGCAGCACCGGCTTACCTAAAGGCGCTATCCATCGCCAGGCGGACATCTTTTACACCAACGAGACTTTTTGCAGAGAGGTGCTCCGACTTAGAGCCGGTGACCGGCTTTTCTCCTCATCGCGATTGGCTTTTGCGTATGGGCTGGGAAACAGCTTCACGTTTCCCTTGCTAAACGGCATGACGACAATTCTCTGTCGCGAAAAGCCGACGCCGCAAGTCATCAGCCGAGTGTTCAAGGAAGACAGACCGACAATCTTTTTTGGCGTTCCGGTTGTCTATAGCCGATTGCTGGACCATCACCGGCGCGTTGTTGAATTGGATTGCTCAAGTCTGCGTCTCTGCATTTCGGCAGGCGAAGCTTTGCCGGCGCGGCTTGGTGCGGAGTGGGAAAAGACTTTCGCTGTTCAGGTCCTTGATGGAATTGGATCAACTGAGATGCAGCACATGTTCATGTCAAACCATGAAGGCGAGGTGCGTTATGGCAGTAGCGGCAAAGTGCTCAAAGGCTATGAAGCGGAGTTACGGGACGAGCATGGCAATCCCACGCCTCTCGCTGCTGAGGGCAACCTCTGGGTGAAAGGGACGAGCGCTGCGCGTGGTTACTGGCAGCGGCCCGAGGCAACCAAGCAGACATTCGTCGCTGGCTGGGTGCGGACAGGTGATCTTTATCGCTGTGACGGGGACGGATACTGGTTTCACATGGGCCGCAGTGACGACTGTTTCAAATCGAGCGGGCAATGGGTTTCGCCCGCGGAAGTTGAAGGCGTATTGCTTGGGAATCAAGGTATTAGTCGAGCCGCTGTCGTTGAAGATTTTGATGCAGAAGGCTTGCCATGCGCGTGTGCGTTTGTCGTCTGCAAAGATGTAGAATCTGATTTCGTACAGATTGAAGAAGAGTTACGACTGCTGACAAAAGAAGCGCTGCCTCGGTTTAAGCGACCGCGCCGGTATCTGTTTGTTGCGGAATTGCCGCATACCGCTACCGGGAAGATTCAGCGATTCAAGTTGCGAGAGCAGCTGCGGCAGTTCAGAGTTCAACCTTCAGGTTGTATTGCCCCGGAGGGCGCAAGCTAAAGCTTGAACTCTAAACAAATATGTCTGAAAAGAGTATCCAGGAGACCTACGCACCAAATCTCGCATGCTTTGGTTGTGGCCCGGCCAACGAAAAAGGTCTTCACGTTCGCAGCTTCCCAAACGGCGAGGAAGTTGTTGCTGAATGGCAACCGCAACCGGTCTATGAAGCATTTACTGGGATGTTGAGCGGCGGCATCATCGGAACGCTGCTCGACTGCCACTGCAACTGGACCGCCGCCTGGTGCTTGATGAATGAGGCTGGTTTGGACCATCCGCCCTGCACCGTCACCGCTGACTACGCAATCAAGCTCCTGCGACCGACACCAACGGATAAACCGGTTCGTCTCCTCGCTCGCTTAGTTGAATCGACAGATGACCGTGCCATAGTCGAAGGCGAGCTGATCGCCGATGAAAAAGTATGTGCCACTTGCCGTGGTACTTTCGTGGCCGTCAAGCCCGGCCATCCAGCGTACCATCGTTGGTAAAAGGCTAACGCTCCAGTTCTCAGGGCAACGATATGTCCTAGGTTTACTACTATTTTCTGAGAGAAAACGGCATTGCCGTCATAAATTGAGTTCAGCCTGATTCCAGAGGGTACTATCCAATGTCTCATCCCATTCACCGCCCGCGCCGGCTAAGGAGCAGCGAAGCACTGCGCTCGCTGGTGCGTGAGGCACGTCTTGCACGCGAGGATTTCATTCTTCCATTGTTCGCCTGTCCCGGTCAGGGCGTACGGCGCGAAATTTCCTCAATGCCTGGTGTGCATAACCTCTCCGTCGATGAGATTGCGAAAGAGGCCGCTAACGCCTGCGAGCTGGGTGTTCGCGGCGTGATTCTGTTTGGACTTCCCGAAGCAAAAGATGAGCTGGCCTCAGCGGCCTACGCCGAAACAGGGATCGTGCAACAGGCTGTGCGCGCAATCCGACGTTCTGCGCCCGACTTGATTATCATTACCGATACATGCCTTTGCGAATATACGTCACACGGACACTGCGGCGTGGTGCGTGATGGTGAGGTATTGAATGACGAGTCACTTGAGTTGCTCGCCCGCACTGCCGTGAGCCAGGCGGAGGCTGGCGCCGATGTCGTAGCTCCCTCGGCAATGATGGATGGCCAGGTCGGCGCTATTCGCGAAGCTCTGGACGAAGCCGGCTTTCAACAGATCGCGATCATGTCCTACGCAGTGAAGTACGCCTCAGCTTTCTATGGCCCATTCCGCGAAGCGGCTGAAAGCACACCGGCGTTCGGCGACCGGCGCGCCTATCAGATGGATGCCGCGAATGCGCGGGAGGCTCTGCGTGAAGCTGAGCTTGACTACTCGGAGGGAGCAGACATTTTGATGGTCAAACCCGCGACAGCCTACCTGGACATTCTGAAAATGGTCAGGGATCGGTTTGATCTGCCGCTGGCTGCCTATCACGTCTCGGGCGAGTACGCGATGATCAAAGCCGCCGCGCAAAGAGGCTGGATCGACGAACAGCGCGTGATGATGGAAACGCTAACCAGCATCAAGCGCGCGGGCGCAGACATCATTTTGACTTACTACGCCCGCGAAGCCGTGCGAACGCTGGCGTGACCACCGAAGGATTTATCCACTACGCGAGACGCCCACTGACGAGTATAATTACGACGGTGAAATCGGAAACTAGCAGAATCAGGCCATGAGTAGCGCGGAAAGCATTCTGATGAGGCTAGACAGCAATCAGACTGCCTCAGAGTGAACTTCAGCCTTAGAACCAGATGACAGAAAGGATTTCAGTTAATCCCCAAATCCATTTCGGCAAGCCCTGTGTTGCCGGGACGCGAATCACTGTGCAAAGTGTGCTCGAACTGATCAACGAGGGCCTTTCCTTTGAAGACATCATTCGCGATTACTATTCCGACCTAACGGTTGAGGACATTCGAGCGTGTCTCCAATATGCAATAGATTTGGTGGCCGCTGAGGACATTCATCTCACCTCGGTTCCTGCATGAAATTCATGAATACTTACTCCGAAGACGTGTTGTTGAAAGCGTTCGTCGTGATTCAGGCGGGCGGGCACAGGATTAGGAGAATCCGGAGTCAAAAGTAACACGAGCAGTGCGCGGCAGCGCTATTGCACGTCGACGCATCAAAGCACAACTGCGCCTTTGAAAATCTCCTTAACACGCGGAAATTAGAACGTAACTGGGTGAATTAAGGATGAATCGACAACCTGACATCGAGTGCACCATCACGAAAGCCTTTACGACTCTTGCTTTGTTGATTTCTTTCTCTGTTCCCATATCCGCCCAGTCGGGACGACGCGCTTCCAAGCCAGCGCCGACTCCGAGTTCAAGGGAAAGTAGTGCGATTAAAGAGGAAGCCAAAGTTGATGCCAATACATCGACCAAGGCATTTGGTGACATCCAACTGAACACCCCAGTCAAGCTTCTGATAGCGAGGCAGCTAACCTCAAAACACCTGCCAAGTGAAGACGCGATCTCCGCCAGCTTTGTGAAACGTCTGAATGAGTGCACTAGCCTAACCGCCACGCCGGTTGGAGACATGAAACGGGACGAGGCGATCAGACGAGCACAAGCCGAGACAGACTCGTTTGTTGTCTTCCTGCAGTTTGACATCGACAGTTTTCAAGGCGGCACAATAATCCTGAACTCGCAGAGTCTCGAGGTTAAGTATCTTGTTTTTGCTCCCCAGACCGGTAAACAGCAGACAAAGGGTAAGGTTTACTACCAACCTATAGGCAGCGGAAGAATGCGAAAGAGCGGCTGGCCTAATGGCACACCAATCAAAATTACGAGCGAAGCCGCTGGCATTGAGGTCGCTGAACAGTTGTACTATTCGCTGGCGCTGATAGTGGGTGTGAAACAGAGTCGGTGAGCAGGGGCTCAGATGGAGGCCAGCTCATCAAGCGCGGCATCTATGCGCTGGAGTCCCTGTTTGAGCATTTCTGAGTCGCCACCCAGGCCAATACGAAAGTGCGCCGGCATTCCAAAGAAGCTTCCAGGAACCACCGACGTTTCATATTTCTCACGGAGTACGGCGCACAATTTAGCTGCAGTGCCTTCTCTCAAGCGAGGAAACACGATCGTTCCAAACTCCGGTCGCAGCGCCTCGAGATCATCGCGCGAGTCCAGGAATTGATTGACGAAAGTGCGATTTCTTTCCAGCAGTGCCTCGGCCCGTCGCGCAATCTCACCGAGTTGCTGTAAAGCAAGAACACTTAATCGCTCACCTGCGTGCACCGGCGTCGCTCCAAAGAGATCGTTTAGCAACCAGATCCTTCGCGCCAACTCCGGCTTGGCAACGATCCATCCGCAACGCAGCCCACTCAGCCCAAACGCTTTTGTCAGACTGCTGGTCACTACGAACTCTGGGCCAAGGTGAAAAGCTGTTGGCGGGCGTCTATCGAAAAGCGTCTCCAGATATACTTCGTCAACCAGCACGCGGGCTTTGACGCTGCGAGCTATTGCACCCAACGACTCGAGTGTCTGCTTATCGGTCAAGACACTGCCTGGGTTGTGAAGATTTGTGACCACGATCAGACGCGTGCGTGAACTGATATTCCGTTCGATCTCGTCAGGCAGAATTTGAAATCCGTCTTCAAAGCGCCGCGCGAAGCGTTTTATTTCAGCGCCTAGATAACCAGCAAGCGATAACAAGGGTTCGTAGGTCGGCTGTTCGATCAGAACCTCGTCTCCCGGACGTATGACAGCAGCCATGGCCAGATGATTCGCGAATGATGTGCCGGCTGCAGTGACAATTGAATCAGGCGTGACGCCCAATCTCGCACCCAGTGCTTGTTGCAGAGGCGCATAGCCATAGCCACTGTCGCCCGTGATTTCCAGATCGTCGAGCGTCACCTTTAGCTCTCGCAACTTCAGATTCCCGAGACCGCTCGTGGCAAGATTGAAGCGTGCACCAGAACGCGTCTTGGCCCAAATCATGTATTCCGATCCCATCACCTCAGGCGCGCCAATCATCTTCGGTTTCTCCATCGCCAGAAGAAGTATGCAGGGATTCCCGCCGCGATGATCCCAAGTCCAATCGCGGTGTTTTTCGGGTATTTGTACACAGTATTGATCACCACCAGCCAGGACGCGGCAACAAACAACAGCGTGGTCACTGGATGACCAGGAACCCTAGTGCTGTAGGTCTCGCTGCCCACTTCGTCTGTGTCACGGCGTCTACGAAACACGAAGATGCACGTCGCGGTCAAACCGAAGAAGATGAAATCTGCTGAGACCACGTAGTTCAGGATCTGCTCGTAACGGCCTGAACGGGCGATGATGATTGCCAGCACGCCCTGCAACGCAATCGCCACAATGGGCACGCGAGTCTTTGGGTGTAACCAGCCCACGCTCTTGAAGAACAGGCCGTCTTCGGCCATCGCAAAATAGACGCGGGGCGCGGTAAGCATGCTCTGGCTAAGAAACCCGAGGGTTGAAATCACTATGCCCGCTGCAATCAATCGCGCTCCCGTTTGTCCGAGCGCGAGGCTCATCACTTCCGATGCGGGCGTGGTGGTAGCTGCCAAACCGGAAGTTCCTAAGATAGAAACACAAACGAAGTTTACGCCCAGATAGAGAACGACCACACCAATCACACCGATAATCAAGGCGCGCGGCAGATTCTTTCGGGGCTCGCGTATTTCGCCTGCCACGAAGCTCGCCGTCTGCCAACCGCCATAAGCAAACAGCACCGGCACCATCGCTGCGCCGACGGCAGTCAACAGACCAAAAGAGATCGGCTGACCGAACAAACCTGACGCCGACGTTCCCGTGCTCCCGCGTGAAGGACTAACCAGGAATAGGCCACACGCGATTAGAGCCAGAATGGCAATGATCTTCAGCACCATCAATAGACTCTGGACCGTGCCGCCTGCGCGAACACCGAGACAATTAATTACGGTTAAACCGCCGAGAGCAAGGGCGCCAACCAGCCAATCAGACACCGGAGCATGAGTCAATTCCAAAAGATAACGCGCAAACGTAACCGCCACTGCTGCCATGCCACCGGTCTGAATAACCAAAAGCAGAGCCCATCCGTAAAGAAATGCAACCGCCGGGTGATATGCCTCGCGCAGGTAAGCGTATTGACCGCCTACCGCTGGCCGCAGCGCTGCTAGTTCCGCCCAGATAAATGCGGCGGCAAGCGCGATCAGTCCGCCCAAAGTCCAAACGGCGAGAATCAAAAATGGTGTCGTGACCTGGCGCGCGACTACATAAGGGTTGATGAAGATGCCTGAGCCGATAATGCCGCCCATGACGATCATGGTCGCATCAAACAGGCCCAACCGGCGGGCTAACTGTGGTTCCGATTGATGGGCGTGGCCGGGGGAATGCTCTGTGGTGTCCATCGAGTTAACTTACATTGGAACTTCAACTGATTGCCAGCCCTGAACGACCCGGCCAAATGTTGTATTGACAGATCTGGTATAAACAGACGGTCTCATTTTGCTTGATCCCAGCTCGCAATCGGGAGGATCCCAGGTGATACAACGCGCCGCTCTATCTTTGCTAATACCGCTCATTCTCTGGTCGACCGCGATCATTGCGCAAACCACAGCAGATCCAGATCTGCTGGCGGAGATAAACAAGATCAAAGCAATCGATAATCATGCACACCCCTTGCGTTACGTTTCGGCAGGCGAAAAGCCGGATGATGAATTCGATGCGTTGCCGCTGGACAATATCGATCCCTTTCCCTTGCCCATCAGACTAAGTCCGACGAACCATGAGTTTATCGAGGCGTGGGCCAAATTATATGGTTATTCCCACAACGACATGAGCGACAAACACGTGCAGGAACTTTTAGGCGTCAAGCAAAGAGTGATGCGCGAACAGGGTGAATATTACCCAAGTTGGGTGCTCGACCAGTTGAACATCGAAACCATGTTTGCCAATCGAATTGCAATGGGTCGCGGCCTGAGCGCCCCTCGTTTTCGCTGGGTGGCCTTTGACGATGCGCTTATTTTTCCACTGAGCAACGAAGCTGCAAAGAAGTCGAATCGTGATTACGCCGGTTTCTACCCGTCCGAGGAGCGTCTGTTGCTGCGTTATCTTGCAGAGTCGAATGCGAAGACCCTGCCCATAACCCTTGATCAGTATCTTGCGACGATCGTGACGCCAACCCTTGAGCGCCAGAAGCGCGAGGGAGCTATTGCGATGAAGTTTGAGGCGGCTTACCTGCGCCAGCTCGATTTTGCTGCGCCCGATCCAACCCTTGCGCGTCGCGTTTACGCACAATACGTCAGGGGTGGCCAGGCGCCAGCCGTTGAATATAAGGTCTTGCAGGATTTTCTGTTTCACTACGTCGCGAGTGAGGCAGGCCGTTTGAGACTTGCAGTTCACATTCACATGATTGATGGAGCAGGCGGCTATTACAGGCAAAGCGGCAGCAATCCTCTGTTGCTCGAGACGGCCTTTAACGACCCGACCCTGCGCACAACAAACTTTGTCATCGTCCACGGCGGCTATCCCTACACGAAGCAGACGACTTCAATGATGAGCAAGCCTAACGTCTATGCTGATTTTTCCGCACAGACCTTCTTCCTCTATCCGCGTGCTTTGAGCGATGTGTTGCGCAACTGGCTTGAGTTTTATCCGGACAAGATTCTTTTTGGTACTGATGCTTTTTCTTTTGGGCCGGCTATAGACTGGGGCGAAGTGGCGTGGCTTTCAAATGCAACCGGTCGGCAAGCGCTGGCGCTGGCCTTAACCGGAATGATGAATGATGGCGAAATCACTCGCGAGCGTGCCCTGCAACTGGCGCGGATGGTGCTGCGGGAGAATGCCGTTAATCTTTACCAGCTTAATAAAGAGTAAAGGAGGTCATCTGAGCGCGAGTACTGCTCCTTCTCTTTTGACTGCG
>JBGPNE010000021.1:0-12646 GCA_041487335.1 Pyrinomonadaceae bacterium | reverse complement strand
GTGTCTGACCCGGTCGCTACGGAGGATGTGTGAAAACTCAAACGTGAGCATAGCCCCACTTAAAGAGGACCATTCAATACGGAACCGAGGAGGGTAGCGACCGGGTTGCTTCCGGCAGATTCAACCTGGAACCCAAGAGCGTAAACCGCCGACTTCGTTAAGGTTAACCAGAAGTTGAGAGTTGCGTGAACGACCCGGTCGCTACCGCTCCTCGGTTCTGTAGTCAGTGGCTGCGTTACGGGTGTCTGGCGCTTGCGGTTCTCAATTTCTGAGTTTTCACACAGCCTCTACCGCTCCCGGTTCTGTATTGAGTGTCGTCCTTCACACTTCAGCCAAGGAATCCAAGATTGGTGGGCGAGAACCTGGACAGAAATGGGAATACGGTCGCCATCTCAGAGGGCGTCACTCCATACCATGCTGCCAAGGTCGCCGCATATTGTTCGACTGAGGTCGTAGGTATCCATCTGCCGCGGTTGTCGGCATCGTTCGGGCCGCCCAGTTGCAAAGTCGGATAGGTTCCGTAGAACCCATGGCCCAAGACGGAACCTCCCATAATCAGCGACTGATTGCCCCAGGCGTGATCGCTGCCTACCGAAGCGGCGCCTGAACCGGAAGCCTGAAGCGTGCGGCCAAAATCTGAGAGTGTAAAAGTCGTGACCTGATCGCTCACTCCCTGCGCTACCATCTCGTCATAGAAAGCCCGCATTGCCTGGCTAAGCTGGGCCAACAAACCACCCTGATTACCTGAACCTCCAGTTCCCTGGCCGCTCGTGCTCGTGGGGTTCGTACCCGTCTGGTTCGTGTGCGTGTCAAAACTGCCAAGCGCGCAGAAGAAGATCTGCCGCTTCATGCCCAGTGAGTCCTTGACCTTGATTAATCTCGCTACCTGCTGTAGTTGAAACCCCAGGGAGGTGTTCTGGAATATAGTTGCCAGCGATGGGTTCGTGTTCAGCGCCGCGCTAGCCACCAGGGCCTGGTTTGTGGTGTCGCTGGCGGCGTTGATGGGGATTGAGTCAAGATCGAAACCGAGTAGTTGCTGAAAGGCCGCAAGCCGTGCGTTCCGGTCGGCAGTTGATCCCCCTTCCATGCTGAGTTGCAGCGCTGAATTCAGCGTTGTGTATGGCGAGATCGACAGTTGTCGAGAGCCGCCCCCAGTCGCAAAGAGCGCCGTGCCGCCAACCGAAATGTTCATCGGCACCGGGGTGGCGCCGTTGAGATCGCCGGTAACGTCCGCAATGCGTCCTCCCCAGCCGGTTTGGCCAATCGTGTTTGAGACCGACGTTTGCTGCTGAGTTTGCTGGTCAGAGTGCGAGAAAAGCTGATAAGGATGGCCGATGTTTGCGAGGTACTGCGCCCTCGTCAGCGGTTGAATCAAAGTGCCGACGTTGCACAGAATGGCGAGCTTGCCCTGGTTCCAAACGTCGAGCAGCCCTCTTGGCTGGGCGGCGTTGTTGGCCTCCGGCGAAAGATTCGGATGCAGACCATACGACACTCCGCTAGTATTTGAGGGCGTGATCTTTAGCAGTGCGGATTGTGAGATAGCGAGTCCCGATCCGTTACGGACGGCGGCATAGCCTCCCGGGGCATTGTAATTATCGTAGGGAACTACCATGTTGTTTCCGTCGTTGCCACCCAGAAGAAAGATGCACACCAGCGCCCTGTAATCTGAAGCAACATTGGGTTGCTGCTGGGCGAAGGCATTGAGCAGGCCAAACTGCTCAACACTGGCAAGCAGCGCCGCCGCGCTAAGGCCGCACCCGCTCTGTCTTAGAAATCGCCTGCGTGACTCTCTCATCCTCATCCCTCTACCTCTCGACCTGATACTGCGAAGACGTCGCGACCAGATAGATCGCAGTTTGCGTACGAAGCGCCGGATTGGAACTCGAAACATTAGTAACTGTCTGCACGATCGTACTCTTCATCGATACCGACATGGTGTTATGCATCATGATAGTGTCGAGCGCATCGACAAGCTGCTGTGGATTTCCTGCCATTGTCTGGTAAGCGGAGAAGTCAAGCCTTGTACCTGTTGGTCGCTCGGCCCCACTTGGTGGAATGCCGTTCCCATTGTTTGCCGTGACCAGTGAATTGACGAAGTTGGCGCGCTTGAAAGCACTGGCTGAAGAGAGGCTGCCAAACTCTGGCCCAAAATTGCTAGTTCCCGGCAACTGAAAATCGGCAGGGAAATAGCTGAAGACTGTGTCCGGGTTGAAGAGATCCTGGCCCATGTCCAGGAGGAAGCTGTTGGTTGTCCAGGAGCCAGCCAGATTGTAATCGCTGGTAGCATTGAAAGCTCGCAGCAAGTTCGTAACGAACAGCACGGGCTCGCGCAAGTGCCCGTAGTTCGGATCGTTCTTGACATCTCCGCGCGCTTCGGGATCGAGCAAGATGGTCCCAATTACGGCCTTCATGTCTCCGCGAACCCCTGCCCCATTATTAGCAAACGCGGCCGAACAGCGACCGACGTAAGCCGAGCTCGGATTGCTGGTAACAAATTGATGAATCAACTGCGTGCAGAGGTAAGGACCGGTGTTGGGATGATTGAAAAGATTGTCTATCGCGGCATTAAGCTCGTTCGTTTTGTAAGCCTTAAAATTTGCCGCATTCGTACAGTTGGTACACGCCGGCAACACCAGGCCGTTCAACAACGTCTTCTGAGCCGTATCGTAGGTATTGGTGTTATTCACCAAGACCATTGGATCGATGAAATCTGGAACAAACTGGCTCGGGTCGACGCTCCAGGGCTTGTCTGGCTGAAGATACCAGCCAGTAAAAACACGCGCCAGATTAGTAATCGTGGCCTGATCGTAAGTGGGGATGCGATTACCCTGCGCGTCGAGCACTGGAGTGCCATCCTGATTTAGGGTGTCAACCCCAACCGAAAACAGTTGCATGATCTCGCGCGCGTAGTTCTCGTTGGGCGATACCTTTGAATTGCCGGCAGTGTTCAAGTAAAAACCCATCGCCGGATTCAGCGTGACATCGTAAAGTACTGTTCGGAAGTTTCCAAATGCATCCTGGTCCAGCGTCTGAAAGTAAGGCGTCATGTAGCTCGGCCAGACAATACTATTGCCCGACACCACGATCAGTTTGTGCAAGGCAAAGGCCAGACGCTGCCGTAACTGATCGGGTGCTGTGAGAGCCCTTTGAAAAAACCGCGTCTGCAAGGGATACATCGAGTAGTTGTTGCTCCCGCAGGTCGCACTCGATGTTGGGCAGCCAATATTGAAATCAAATGGGTAAAGCGGCAGTGACGGATAACCCGATACCGGCTGCTGAAACTGGTCGTTTAGCCAGGCGGCGTAGCCCACACTGCGAACTCGCGTGAGTTCAGCAGAGGTTGGTCCCCAGGTAGCCTGCTCGAGAAAGCGTACGGCATCAGTTCCCGCGGCAAAAGACGGGTCCGTGTAAGGATTGGGCGTCCCGGCCGGGGTTGGCGGAGGCGGCGTGCTCGGCGCTGGCGTCGGCACGGCGCCGACCTCATCTGCTGGACCACCACCAACATGCCCGATGCCAAGGCGCACGCGGTTGCTGGAAACTCCGTGCAGATTCAGCCGCACTAACACATCGCCCAAATCTCGCATACCGTCATTCAGCCGGACTATGATCATGTAGATGCCCTCGAACAATGGCACCTGGCCCACGTACTCCACCTTCAATGGATAGTGGTGGTGAGTGGCGTCTTCCGCGTCGGCGGTGAAGGCACTGGCACCCTCACCGATCATGAGATCCAGATTCATTGCATACAACACCACACGGGTTCGGCTATCCGGCGCGAAGCTGACTGAGGCGGTCAGGGGAAAGGGTTCAGGCCTCATGGTTACCGACTCGAGCGCGACGGCTCGAGTCGATGTCGCCTCACTGATCAACACGGGCGACTTAGGAACAGCATGGACGATAGTCAAAGAGCCAACGAAACCAATGAAGACGACGTACTGGCTAGCTTTCGAAAGGAGGCTAAGGGACCTGCGCCAGAAGCTTGTCATAAGGTAAGAATCTCCTCGCAGATTCTACAGTGAAACCGGGAGGCGAGTCCTCTTTTTCTGGTTATCTCGGTTATCTCGATTATTTCTGGCGCCTCTCAGCCGAGGAACCCAAGATTCGCCGGTGAAAATTTGGATAGGTTCGGGAATACGGTGGCCACATCGGTCGGTGCCAGCCCATACCACGTCGCAAGCGTAGCCGCGTATTGGTCCACGGAAGTTGTGGGTATCCAGCGGCCGCGGTTGTCGGTGTCGTTCGGCCCGCCGAGCGCCAGCGTCGGATAGGCGCCATAGAATGTGCTCCCCAACACCGCACCGCCCATAATGAACGCGTGACTGCCCCAGGCATGGTCCGATCCCACTGTTGTTGTGCCGGTTCCCGAAGGTTGCAAAGTACGGCTGAAATCAGACAACGTGAATGTCGTTACGTTGTTGCTCACGCCCTGCGCCACCATCTCGTCATAAAAAGCACGCATGGCCTGGCTCAGTTGGGCGAGTAAACTACCCTGTGCGCCTGAATTCGCGCCTCCATTGTTCGGGCTTGCAGGATCTTGGCCGGTCTGATTCGTATGCGTGTCAAAGGCGCCCAACGAACAGAAGAATATTTGGCGCTTCATGCCGAGCGTATCCTTGATCTTGATGAGCTTGGCGACTTGCTTCAACTGATTACCCAGCGCTGTATTCGGAAAGGCTCCGACAACCGGATCGGGCTGGTTCAAGACGGCGTCCGCGGTCAAAGCCTGGTTCGTTGTGTCGCTCGCTCCTTTCACCAGAAACGAATCGAGATCGAAGCCGAGCATCTGCCGATAACTGCTACCCATGGTGTTTGGATTCGGTCCCGTTAGGCCACTCCAATTGAGCACCAGCAAGTTGGCCAGGGTCGTGGGCGCGGCCGATATTGCGAGTTGCCGGGCAAGGGTCCCGGTCGCGAAAAGGCTGGTACCGGCCACGGAAATGTTCATCGGCAACACCACATTCCCATTAAGCGCGCCAGTCTTTTCAGCGAGGCGGCCACCCCAACCGGTCTGGCCAACGCCGTTAGCGACGATGGTCTGTTGCTGTGTCTGCTGATCCGAATGCGAAAACAATTGGTATGGGTGTCCGATATTTGCCTGATACTGCGCACGCGTGATCGGCTGCACCAGTGAGCCGTAGTTGCAAAGAACTGCCAGCTTGCCCTGACTCCAGACGTCTAACAAGCCTTTGAATGGCTGAGCTGGATTAGCTACCTCGGGTGAAAGGTTAGGATGCAGTCCAAACTGCCGGCCACTTGCGGGGTTGATTGGCAGAAGAATCGACTGCGGAATCCCTAATCCAGCGCCCGTCCCAGGGTTGCCGGAGAGCCCTCGGACACTCATGTAACTATTGTATTCCGAGTCCAGTGGCACGATCATATTGTTTGCGTCCGTGCCTCCATACAAGAAGATGCAGACCAGTGCTTTGTAGTCGACGGCGACCTCCGGCTGCTGCTGGACCATCGCATTTACCAGGCCGAGTCTATCGAGGCTCGACACCATCGCAGCCGCGGTCAGGCCACAGGCCGAATCTCTCAAGAATCTTCTGCGTGAATGTTTCATGTGTTTACCTCTCCACCTGGTACTGCGATGAGGTCGCGACGAGATAGATTGCAGTACGCGTCCGGTTTGCGACGTCAGAGCTAGTTATGTTCGTGACCGCCTGCACTATGTTGCTCTTCGTCGACGCTGACATCGTGCCGTGCATCATGCTTGTGTCGAGCGCGTCGACGAGTTGTTGTGGGTCGCCAGCCAGGGCCTGATACGACGAATAGTTGACCTGCGTGCCTGATGGCCGGTTCGGCGGACTGGCAGGAATGCCGTTACCGCCATTAGCGAGGAACAACGTGTTGACGAAGTTCGCCCGCCTGTACGTTGTCGTGGTGTCCAGCAACCCATACTCTGGACCGAAGAGAGTCGTGCCCGGCAGACCATAATCCGCCGAGTAGTAACTGAACACGGTAAGAGGATTGAATAGATCCTGTCCCAGATCGTTCGTGTAACTAAACCGAAAGCTGGCCAGAACGCCATCGCTCGTGGCATTGAACGAGCGAAGTAGATTCGTCATCAGCAAGACCGGCTCGCGCAAGTGCCCATAATTTGGCGCCGTCTTCACATCGCCGCGTGCTTCGGGATCGAGCAGGATTGCGGTGATCACTGCCTTCATGTCTCCGCGAACACCGGAACCGTTATTGGCAAAGGCTGCGGAGCAACGTCCAACGTAGGGAGGGCTAGGATTGCTCGTCACAAGCTGATGGATCAACTGCGTGCAGAGATACGGACCCGTATTCTGATGATTGAACAAGTTGTCAATCGCCGCGTTCATCTCGTTCGTCTTGTATGCCTTGAAATTCGCGCTAGTCGTACAATTGGTACATGCCGGCAAGACCAAACCATTCAGCAGAGTCTTCTGGGCTGTGTCGTAAGTATTTGTGTTGTTCACCAACACCATGGGTGTGATGTAATCGGGCACATTCGTTAGCGCTCCATTGACGGTCACCTGGGTAGTCGTAATGTTCCAGCCGGTGAAGACGCGCGCGAGATTGGTTATGGTCGACTGATCATAGGTGGGAATGCGATTGCCTTGCGCATCGAGAACCGGCGTACCATCCGGGTTGAGTGTATCCACACCAACCGAGAAGAGTTGCATGATCTCCCGCGCGTAATTCTCGTTTGGCGCCGCCTTCGAATTGCCGGCCATGCTGAGGTAGTCACCCATACCCGGGTTCAGTGTTACTTCCATCAAGGTATTGCGGAAGTTACCGAAGGCGTTGCGATCTAAGACTTGTAGATAGGGTGCCATCCAGCTCGCCTCATCGTTATTCAGATCGCGTCCGGAAACCACGATGAGCTGATGCAAGGCAAAGGCCACGCGCTGCCGCAATTGATCAGGTTGAGTCAGGGCGTTCTGGAAGAACTTCTGCTGGAGCGGGTACAACGTGTAATTATCGCGACCGCAAGTGGCGGGAGCGGGAGTGGGACTGGCCGTCGGGCAGCCAACTGTGGGATCTATGGGATAGAGCGGCAAGCTCGGATAGTCCGACTGTGTTAAGCCGAACTGCGGAGGTGTACTGAATTGCTCATTGATCCATGCCTGCAAGCCAATGCTGCGAACATGCTGCAAGTCAGCGGTACTCGGTCCCCATGTGGCCTGCTCGAGAAAACGCACAGCGTCAGGCCCAGCGGCCAGCGTAGGATCGCTGAACTGGTTTCTGTACTGGTCGATGGTCAGTGGAGTATCTGGTGACGGCGGCGTCGCAGGCGCAGGCGTTGGAACCGCACCGCCATCATCGGTTGGCCCTCCACCTACGTGGCCGACACCGACTCGAACTCGATTGCTTGACATGCCGTGGAGGTTCAGCCGCAATAAAACGTCCCCCAGATCAGTCATGGCATCGTTAAGGCGCACGACAATCATCGTGATTCCCTCAAAGCCAGGCACCTGACCGACGTATTCGACCGTAAGCGGATAATGGCTGTGCGCTGCATCCTCTGCATCCGCCGAAAATGCACTCGGCCCTTCGCCCGCTAACAGCTCCAGATTCATAGCGAAGATGCAGACGCGAGTTCGAGTGTCTGAGCCAAATTGAGCGGAAGCGGTCAGGGGAAACGGCTCGGGCTTCAACGTGACAGTCTCCAGCGCAATTGCACGCGTGGAAATCGAGTCGCTGAGCAAAACGGGCGATTTGCTAGGGTTTGCCGCCTGCAAGGTACTGAAAGCGCCGCAGTTGGCCAACAAAAGAGTAAACAGAACTAGTCTAAGGAAGCCCTTAGGCGAGCAACGCAGGAGACTGATTGTCATAAGATAGGCTCTCCGTCACAGAGTTAAAGCTAACCGCTAAGGGCGAGACCGCAAACTGTGAGACTGATTCGATATTGGTGGAGGAGGGCCACCCGGCTAATATCCCAGGTTCAACATGACTATACCATGTTTGACAACCCCCCCCGAGTCAATATTTAGACGACCCGCAAACCAGGAAGGACGAAATAATCTTGAGCGCCCTGCCAGGCAAGTTAGCGGGAGCCTGGGAATCTCAGATCTTCTAGCTGAGCGCGGGAGCCTAAGCGAGGCAAATTATTGGGGGCTTAGCCTTTGCGCGTGGGAGGTGTATGTTGAAGATCAGACGCTGCCCAGACAATCTATGTTCACCACCCGGGACTTTACGTCGGCGCGTCGGCCAATTGATTTCATGGCTTGGGGCTAGAGACATAGTCTTCAAGCAGCTTTTGCGCCCTTATTCCCGGGCTAATTAAGGCAAGCTTTTTTGGCCAGTCATAACCAGCGAATACGCCAACAACCTCTGCGTTTTGGTTGTAGACCGGGCTGCCAGAATAACCGTCGCGGCCCTCAACTTTTACTGACAAATACTCTTGACCGCGGAAGGTATAGGGACCGTAAAAAATCCCCCGACTCACCATCTTATCGCCATGCGGTCGAGCAATGACAAATAGTTTCTCATCTTTGCTGGGTGCCGTTTGAAATGCGGGAGCTCTAGTTTGTTTTTGCGATCCACATACCCCGAGAAGGGCCAAATCCGCATCTTTATCTATCTTGATCACTGTGGCCTTACAGCCGTTGACATATACCTTCACGTCAAGCTGGTCGCTAGGCTTAAATCCCAATGCCATCTTCTTGGAGTCGCTTAGTTCTCCGGAAACAACGTGGTAGGCAGTCATTACCAGGCCGTCACCGACAAGAAACCCGGTAGCGTATCCATTGGGTCCCCCTTGAATAAGAAAAGAAATGACACGTTGCAGCTGATTTGGATTCTTCTTGCTAAACTCAAGTTCTAGAGACAATGTGTAGCGCTCTCGTTGTTTTAGAACTTGGGCTGCAGTCTCCTGTGCCACGCATTTTGGCGCAAGCATAAAGAGCACTGCTGCAATAAAAGCAAAGCTGCAAGTTTTCTTTTCCATCTGAGTCTCCTTTAGACAAAAGATCGGTCACAGTTGCGAGTTACCAGTAATAGTCTTCCTTAAACCTGTTGGCGGAAGGGCGATGTTGCCAGAGTGGAGCTTCTTTGAGTCGGAGCGCGCCGTATCCGAGAGACGAGTCGCACGGCCTAGGGGTCTCTCGATCCAACCGACTCGGCATTTATATCAGCGGCGTGGTGAAAATACCACCTCAAAAACAAATTTCTGCACGTCGGTTGCCTGATTGTTTTGCGTGAACTGCTTTTCGGGGGTCGGCCTCAAGCTCGGATAAGAGGCCGACCCCGGATGTTGCCCGATCGCGCGGCATACAAGAAGGTCTATATAAGCCAACCTGCCCGTCACTTCAGCGTGAGCTTGCCTTTTAGTTCAATCTGATCCGCGGAGCGTCCAACCAGCACGTCGAATTCACCGGGTTCGGCGCGCCACTGCTTTGTGTTGACGTCGTAATAGGAGAACGCTCGTCTATCGAGCGTCACTGTAACCCTCTCTGTCTGTTCGGGGCGAAGATTCACCTTCACAAAGCCTTTCAATTCCTTCTCCGGGCGAGATACTTTTGAGTGCTTTTCTTCTACGTACACCTGGGCTACTTCAGCTCCTTCACGCTTTCCGGTATTAGTCACGTCAAACGAGACATTAAACGTACCATCGAGCGAGTTCCCATTGACCCGCTCGCTCGCGCTCGCAGTGCTGTCAGTGGGCTCAATAGTGAGGTTGCCATACTTAAACGTGCTATAGGACAGCCCGAAGCCAAATGGAAATAGCGGCTTCGTGCCGTTGTGCTCGTAACCACGGTAACCAACAAATACGCCTTCCTTGTAGACGACGCGATTCGTGCCTGCTTCGGGGTAATAGCTATCGTGCACTGGATTGTCTTCCCAGCGGCGTTCAAATGTAACCGGCAGACGGCCCGAGGGATTCACTTCCCCGAAGAGAAGTTCGGCCAGAGCCGTGCCACCCTCCTGGCCCGGATACCAGACCTGCAAGACCGCCGGCACGCGATCCAGCCATGAACGCATGTCCACTGCGCCACCGGCTGTGACCACGACGATCGTGTTCTTGTTAGCCGCAGTTATCTCCTGAATGAGCTGCTCTTGTCCGGGCGGCAGGCGGAAGGTGCGGTCCCCACCTTCGGTCTCGGTCTCTGCATTAAAACCCACCGCGAGCACCACTGCGTCCGCCTTAGCGGCCAGCGACTTGGCTACGGGATCGACAAGGCCGTCACTGCGCACAATTCCCAGATTCAGCCGGGCTCCGAGCCAGCCTGACCGCCCACGGTGCTCCAGCACGACCTTGTGCGGCTTCGCCTCGAGCGAGAGCTTTGTGTTGTTCACAATTGCCCTTGAACTCGTCCAGTTGTCGAAGACGAGTTGGTCCTCCACGAAAAGACGATAAGACCCGCCATCTTCTCCTGTTGTTTCCACAAAAATGTCGTACGGCCCTGGGCTTGGCGGGACGTAGTAACCTGTCCAGCGCTCCGCAAGGGTTTTCTCCGGAAAGACCGCGCCAGAAGACCTGCCGAAGTGGACATGCTGTTCGGTGCGAGTCAAGACCGGCGTCCCTTGCAAATCCATGTTGCTGAAATAATCCGCGCGCAGGCCAGGTTGTCCGTTAGTCTCAAGGTTTGAGAAACTAGTCGCCTCGGCCATTTCACCCAGTCTAGGAATCCCACGATGGTAATAGACGCTCGCCGTCGTTCCCAGAGCTTTGCTTAGTCCCGCCATGAAAGAGACCGCGACAAACGGTTCCACGCCGGCGCTGCCGCCTCCCACTGGCACAGCAGGATACGCATTGGGACCAATAATGGCGATGGACCTGATCTTCCCTTTATCGAGCGGTAACACGTTGCCCTCGTTCTTCAGCAGCACCATGCTCTCGCGGGCCGCCTGCAACGCAACCTGACGGCCCTGCTGGTTGTAGCGAGGGATGGAGAGGTCGGTCTGGTCGCGGTCGAGCCAGCCAAATTGGATCGCCGTGCGCAAGATGCGGCGAACCTTGTCATCAATCGTAGCGACGGAAACTTTGCCCTGCTCGATCGCCGGTAGCAGGATCCTTCTGTTCATGAAGGCGCCCGAAGGCATTTCCAGATCCATGCCGCCATTCGCCGCGGCCACGCCGTCATAGGTCGCGAACCAGTCAGACATCATGATGCCATCGAAGCCCCACTCCTTCTTCGCTACATCAGTGTTCAAGTACCCGTTCTGCGTCATGTGCGCGCCGTTGATAAGGTTGTAAGAATCCATGATGGCGCCGACGCGCGCTTCCTTGACGGCCGCCTCGAACACGGGGAGATAAATCTCGCGCATCGTACGCTCGTCAATGACCGAGTCTGTGTTGTGGCGATCGAACTCGGAGTTGTTGCCCATGAAGTGTTTGATCGTCGCGCTGACTCCCTGGCTCTGCACACCTTTGATGTACCCAACCGCGGTGCGCGCGGCGAGAAACGGATCCTCGCCGAAGTATTCAAAGTTTCGTCCGTTCATCGGCGCGCGATAGATATTCACGCCGGGCCCCAGCAGGAAGTGAACGCCTTTGGCACGCGCATCGCGTCCGATCTCCGTGCCTACACTCTCGGCGAGCGCAGGATTCCATGTGGCAGCCAAAGCAATTCCGCCCGCCATCGCTGTAGCAGGCCCGAAGTTGCGAACGCCGATTGGGCCATCGGCCATTTTCAGACTGGGCAGGTTTAGTCGTGGGATACCGCGGATAAAAAACCCGTCAACACCCCCGAGAAGATCAATCTTCTCTTCCAGGGTCATCTGGCTGAGGATGGAATCTACCCGGCGATCGATGTCACCAGGCGTAGGCGAGGCCGACTGCGCAAAGGCGTTTATGCCGATGAGTAGAACAAACACTGCCGCGGAGCGAAGCTTTCCCGCGGTATACAGAGTGCAACGTGATACGGAATCCATAGACCCTCCAGAACAGTATTTAGATTCAGTAAATGGAACGTTTCAGCAACCAACCGGCTGAGTGTGCAGGCAATATTAAAACAATGCTTATACTGGCGAATTGAAGATTGGTCAATCCCGGTTGTGTCCCGATTTGTGTCCTATAAGGTTGCTGAAAAAGTGATGAACATCATTAATCAGCTCACGATCCTTTGCCGAGCCGCTGGTTATGAGCCGCCACTAATTTACACTACGGAAGAACTAGAAATGAAGATAGTTAAAGAAAGCCAAAACCCGCGAGCAGTTCAACGAGCTCAAGCACCTCGGGATTACTTATCAAGCGAGATTTCTCGAAGCCTTCTTGCCGCTGACTCAGCCGTGATGTCGCGCTGGGGCGTGGCGAGCAGTTCGTAGCCGACCATAAATTTGCGAATCGTCGCCGAGCGCAGCAGCGGCGGATAGAAATGCAGGTGCAAATGCCATTCCGGATGGGCCTGGCCATCGGTTGGCCGCTGATGAAAACCCATGCTGTATGGGAAAGAAACCTGAAATAGATTGTCGTAACGCGTCGTCAGTCGCTTGAGAATGTCAGCCAGTGCCGTCCGTTCTTGATTACTCAGTTTGTCTAACCCGGTCAGGTGCTCTTTGCTGATGAGCATGATCTCGAAAGGCCAGACTGCCCAAAATGGGACTATGGCGTAGAAGCCATCGTTTTCGCAAACCAATCGCTCGCCAGACTGCGACTCCAGAGCACAATAATCGCAAAGCAAGCAACTCTGATTGCTAGTGTAGTAATCACTCTGAGCAACAGTTTCTTTATGTGATT
>JBGPNE010000020.1:0-12690 GCA_041487335.1 Pyrinomonadaceae bacterium | reverse complement strand
CGCGATGGAGAAGGGACTGCGTTTTGCGATTCGCGAAGGCGGTCGGACAGTGGGAGCGGGAACGATTACTGAGGTGACCGAATAGACTGCCGATTTGGGATTGCCAATTGCCGATTGAAAAATCAAATCGGCAATCGGCAAGCAGAAAATGGGGTTGAGTTATGCCGCGCGATAACATTGTGCTTCAGTGTACTGACTGCAAGAGTCGCAACTACGTAACGACAAAGAACAAGAAGACCACGCCCGACCGGCTTGAGTTTAAGAAGTTTTGTCGCCGTTGCCGCAAGCACACAGGTCACAAAGAGACGAAATAGGTGACGAGTAACTGGTGACAAGTGATGAGAAACAACTTGCATAACACCTCTCACTTATCATTTGTTACCCCTCGTAAAGGGGTATAGTGTCAACGGTTAGCACGTCGGTCTCCAAAACCGAAAGTCCGGGTTCGAATCCTGGTACCCCTGCCAGCGAAGCTTGAAAGAAAGAAACTAGTGTCGAAGAAGGTCGACGACATAATGGCCGACACAGATAACCCAGAGCCGCTTCCGTCACCGCGCGCTGCCCGTTTTGGCGAGGGTGCGGAGGGTAAAGCCATTCGCCGCGAGCGCGGGCTGATTGGTTCACAAGCGGGCTTTGTGGGGCGCACGATTCAGTTTTTGCGCGATGTACGAATAGAGATGAAGCGCGTGTCGTGGCCGAGCGCGAACGAAGTCAAGAACACAACGGTTATTACGCTCATTGCCGTCATCTTCTTTGCGGTTTACTTGTACCTTGTGGACCGAGTGTGGGCGTTTTTGTTGCTCCAGCTCAACCATTTGCTCAACTGGTTGACCGGAGCCTGATAGGCAAGGAATTATCTGATGCAGCAGTGGTTCATACTTCACACGTATTCGGGACACGAGAAAAAGGTTCGCGACAGCCTTAAGGCTCACGTGCGTGACACGGATCTGCAGAACGAGATTACTGAGGTGCTGGTCCCGACCGAAACCGTGGTTGAGATGAGGGGTAACAAGAGAATTGAATCATCGCGCATGTTTTATCCGGGCTATGTTCTGGTACAGATTGAATGCGACGATCGCGGTCACATTCCCGATAACGTTTTCCACATGATCAAATCGACCCCAAAAGTGACGGGCTTCGTCGGCGGCCACAATCCCACGCCGCTGACCCCGCAAGAAGTAGATCAGATCGTTCATAATGTTACTGAAGCCGCCGAGAAGCCAAAGCCGAAGTTTTCCTACGCGGCGGGTGAAACAGTACGAATCAAGTCAGGTCCGTTCCAGAGTTTTACCGGCAAGGTGGAAGAGGTTAACGAAGACAAGTCGACATTGAAAGTCACCGTTACAATTTTCGGACGATCGACACCAGTTGAATTGAACTTCCTTGACGTTGAGAAAGTGACGTTTGCGGAAGAAGAATGAAAGGCCGTAATCGTAAAGAGTAAATCGTGAATGGACAAACGTCCGTTCTCTCTCACGATTTGCGATTTTCGATTCGCGAACAATGGCAAAAAAAATCAAAGGATACATAAAGCTGCAGGTTCCCGCCGGTAAGGCTAATCCGGCGCCGCCAATTGGTCCGGCACTCGGTCAGCAGGGTGTCAACATCATGGAATTCTGTAAGGCCTTTAACGCAAAGACGGCGCAGATGGATCCGGATTTGAAGATCCCCGTTGTGATCACCGTCTACGCTGACCGCTCATTTACTTTCGAGACGAAGACTCCGCCTGCTGCGGATCTGCTCAAGAAAGCTGCTGGCATCCCGAAGGGATCAGGCAGGCCGAACCGCGAAAAGGTCGGAAAAATCTCGCGGGCGAAGATCGAAGAGATTGCGAAGACGAAGCTCCAGGATTTGAACACCACCAGTCTGGAGGCGGCGATAAGAACTATTGAGGGCACGGCCCGGCAAATGGGGCTGACAGTTGAATGATCGCCTCCACCTCGGAGATTAAGAATGAAGAAACGCGGAAAAAAGTATCGCGCGGCCACGGAGAAGATTGAGGCCGGACGCAAGTATAACCTCGAAGAAGCTGTAACGAAGCTCAAGGAGATTGCCTTTGCAAAATTCGACGAAACCGTTGAGTTGACTATGTGGCTGGGTGTTGATCCACGCAAAGCCGATCAACTCGTTCGTGGGACGATTGTGCTCCCACACGGTCTCGGCAAATCGAAGAAGGTTCTCGTCATCGCTCAAGGCGACAAGATAAAAGAGGCGGAAGAAGCCGGTGCCGATTTTGTCGGCGGTGAAGACATGGTCGGCAAGATCAAAGAGGGTTGGCTCGATTTCGAAGCCGTGATTGCAACTCCTGACATGATGCGCCTTGTGGGAGGACTCGGAAAGATCCTGGGGCCGCGTGGCTTGATGCCCAACCCCAAGACCGGAACGGTAACATTCGATGTCGCCACGGCTGTGAGAGAAACTAAGGCCGGCAAGGTCGAGTATCGAGTAGATAAGACCGGCGTTATCCACGTTCCATTGGGAAAGGTTTCATTTGAGACTGACAAGCTTCGTGACAATGCAACGG
This sequence comes from Pyrinomonadaceae bacterium, assembly GCA_041487335.1. Classification (GTDB taxonomy): domain Bacteria; phylum Acidobacteriota; class Blastocatellia; order Pyrinomonadales; family Pyrinomonadaceae; genus PSRF01. Next base: position 10,166 of record JBGPNE010000020.1, on the reverse strand, counting down.
CCCTGCTCGAAGCAGTGGTCAGGGCCAAGCCGGCAACGGCCAAGGGCAAGTATGTTAAGAAGGTGAATCTGGCAGCTACGATGAGCCCTGGGGTCTTGCTCGACGAGGCTGCATACGCGAAATAATGGTGAGGAGCTAGCGGATTATGAAGACTAGAGAGCAGAAGCAGAAGGATCTAGAAGCCCTCACTGAGAGGTTTAAGAACGCTAAGGCGGCCATGGTGGTTGGGTTTGAGAGAATGACGGTTGCGAAAGATCAGGAACTGCGCAACCAGCTCCGTGAGGCGGGCGTCTCTTACGAGGTGGTGAAGAACACGCTCGCTCGCAAAGCCGCTGAGGGCACGCCACTGGAGCAGGCCAAGGATCGGTTCAAAGGCGTTACCGCCGTTGCGTTGAGTACCGAAGATCCGGTGAATCTGTCAAAGGCCATCTCCAAGTTTACGAAAGCTAATCCGGATATTTTTACTTTCAAGGCAGGCGTGGTCGAAGGCAAAGTGGTTGCTTTGCCGGACGTAGAAGCCATCGCCAGCCTGCCGTCGAAGGAAGAGTTGATTTCCAGGGTCATGTTCCTGATAAATTGCCAGGCCCAGCGACTCGTCACCGTGCTGTCGGCGGTCCCGCGCAACCTTGCAATCGTGGTCAGGCAGATTGGTGAGCAGAAAGAAAATGTAGCGCAGCCTGAAGGCTGAGCTACCAAGCACAGGGCCGGACGCGGATAACGAGCGCGGCGATAGTCAGATCGTCTTTAGGGCTCGGACGGTTTCGAGGAATTGAAGATGCGACAATCCAATCCTAAGATACCGTTCCCGTGGGTTCTCCTGCTGCGAAACGACAACAAGCACAGCACACAAGAACCCTTTTGGAGGAGGATAGAAAAGCAACCATGGCAGCAACACGCGAAGACGTTATTGAGTATCTGAAGAGTATGACGCTTCTTGAAGCATCTCAGCTGGTGAAAGAGCTGGAGGAGACATTTGGCGTCTCGGCCGCCGCGGCGGTAGCAGCTCCAGCGGCCGGCGCGTCCGCAGGTGGTGAAGCAGCCGCTCCGGCTGAAGAGCAGACTGAATTTGATGTGATCCTCCAGGCTGTAGGTGCCAACAAGATCAACGTCATCAAGGTCGTGCGCGAAGTGACGGCGCTCGGTCTAAAAGAAGCCAAGGATCTCGTCGAGGCGGCTCCCAAGCCTGTCAAGGAAGCGGTCTCGAAAGACGAAGCCGAGACGGTTAGACAGAAACTTGCTGATGCCGGTGCAACCGTCGAAGTTAAGTAATCAAGTGGCAAGCTGCGGGTGACAAGAAGGAGCACATTCTCAAACTTGTCACTTGTGTTCATCGCTTATTACCGTTTCACTGGCTTGACACTCGCACTCTTAGTGGTTAAGTTGGGGGAGTATTGAGGCGCTGGCGTTACCCCCAAAAAATTGAAAGAACAAAATCAACCGCTTTTTGGCAGTCAAGCGGTCGGGGCGTTTTGTGCTCTGACCGCGCCTTTGGCGTCTCTTGTGGAATTTTAGATTTGCGATTGTCGATTTGTGATTTCGGAATCGCTCGCCGAAGCTCAATCGGAAATCGCAAATCGGAAGAAATCGAAAATCATCAAGGAACCTCTCATGTCTGCAAATCTGCTTCAAACAATCAATACTGGGTTGGGACGGCGTACCAGTCGTGCGCCTGAACGGGTGGACTTTTCCAAAATCTCAACGGCGGTACGGATCCCTAATCTGATCGAGATTCAACGCGAATCCTACAACCGCTTCCTGCAGATGGATTTCCTGCCCGAAGAGCGTGAGAACACCGGGCTACAGGCGGTCTTTCAGTCGGTCTTCCCGATCTCTGATTTTCGCGGAACGGCGACACTCGATTTCGTCGAGTATCAGATCGGCAACTGGCAGTGTAAGTGCGGGCGGCTTGAAGGCCTGAATTACCTGCGGGCGAACTGCAAGCAATGCGGTTCGACAGTGAAAGTGAATCCGCTTGCGGCAGGCGAAACGCTGTGCCACAAATGTGGCACGTTTAACTTTGTGCGACCGCAATTGTGCGAGAACTGCGGCGAGCCCGTTGGGCTGAAGCACAAGCACGATCAGCATGAATGCCAAGAGCGGGGCATGAGCTACAGTGTGCCTCTTAAGGTGAAGATTCGCCTCACGGTTTACGATAAGGATCCAGAAACTGAAGCAATGTCTATTCGCGACATCAAGGAAGAGGAGGTGTTCTTTGGCGAGATTCCTCTGATGACGGACAATGGCACGTTCATCATCAACGGTACCGAGCGCGTCATCGTTTCTCAGCTTCACCGTTCTCCCGGTGTCTTCTTCAAACGTGGTGCGCTTTACGTTGCCAAGATCATTCCGTATCGCGGCTCCTGGGTTGAGTTTGAATACGATCAAAAGAATCTGCTGTACGTGCGCGTCGGGAAGCGCAAATTTCTTGCTTCGATATTTCTACGCGCGCTTGGTCTCTGGTTTAACCGACCGGCTGAAATCAAGGCTGTTCGCAACGATTCGGTGCTTGAGGATGGAGTGAAGAATGCGTCGTTCACTGACGAAGACATGCTGCGGGCTCTTTATGTGACCGACGAAATCCGCATTGAAGATGGCCGTTTAATGATTCAAGTGCCCGAGGGGGGCGCGAGCAGTCTGGTAGGCATGAAGGTGGACTTCGATATCAAGGGCCGTGGTAGCGAAGCCATTGTTCGCAGCGGTAAGAAGGTGACACCGACCGCGCTTGAAAGTCTGCGCAAAACAAATATAGGCGAAGTCGAGATCGATTCATCGCAGCTTGAGGGCGCCGTCGCGCTTTCTGATGTAGTTAACAAGGAAAGTGGCGAAGTAGTTCTCGAAGCAAACAACGAAATCTCGCCTGCCAAGTTACAGGAGATAATCGACGTCGGAATCGAGAGCTTCTCTGTCTTTTTCCCTGAGCGCGACGACATCGGTCCGATTCTCTCGCTGACATTGAAGAAAGACGTCATCACCAAGCCGGTCGACGCGCTGCTGGAGATTTATCGCAAGATGCGGCCCGGCGATCCTCCGACCGTGCAGACTGCCTACCGGTTGCTCGAATCCATGTTCTTCGATCCGCGCAAGTTCGATTTCTCCCGGGTTGGGCGGCTGAAATTCAACATCAAGATGGGTAAACCCGAGCGTGAACGCATTACGGATCCACTGCTCGCCGCTAAAGACTTTTACGAGGTAGTGTCCTATGTTTTGAAGATGCGCAAGAACCCGTCCGAGTACCAATCGGACGACATCGATCACCTTGGAAACCGGCGTGTGCGCGCGGTTGGCGAGTTGCTGGAAAATCAGTTTCGTATCGGTCTCGAGCGCATGGAGCGCGCGATCAAAGAGAAGATGTCGATCCATCAGGAGATGCAGACCACGATGCCTCGTGATCTGATCAACGCCAAGCCGGTGACAGCAGCTGTGCGCGAGTTCTTCGGCTCGAGCCAGCTTTCGCAGTTCATGGATCAGACCAATCCGCTTTCCGAGATCACGCACAAACGCCGTCTTTCAGCTTTGGGGCCGGGCGGACTCTCGCGCGAGCGCGCGGGGTTTGAAGTGCGCGACGTGCACCCGACTCACTATGGGCGCATCTGTCCTATAGAGACGCCGGAAGGTCCGAACATCGGCTTGATTTCGAGTCTGTCTTGCTTTGCTCGCATCAATGAGTTTGGCTTTATTGAGGCGCCCTATCGGAAGGTGACCGACGGACGTGTCGTTGAGTACGTGCGAATCATCAACGGAGGCGACACGAAGTTTAAGCCAGGCGAGCATGTTCCGAACGAAGAGGTGACGAAGGCGAACAAGCGCGTGGGAGCGGACGGACGCAAGGCCGATTCTGAACCGTGGCCGTTTTATTTGACGGCGTGGGAAGAAGACAAGCACGTTGTGGGACAGGCCAACATTGAGCTGGACGAAAACAGTCACATCATTAACGAACGCAACGCCGCGCGCAAGGCAGGGGAATTCATCCTGGCGCTGCGCAAGGATATTGAATACGTTGACGTTTCGCCGAAACAACTCGTCTCAGTAGCCGCTTCGTTGATTCCGTTTCTGGAAAACGATGACGCAAACCGTGCGCTGATGGGTTCGAACATGCAGCGCCAATCGGTGCCGCTGCTTCGGGCCGAAGCTCCCTACATCGGCACAGGCATGGAGCAGACTACTGCTCGCGATTCTGGCGCAGTTGTGGTCGCAAAACGTGACGGCGTGGTCGACTACGTTGATTCTGAGCGCATCATCGTCAAGGCCGATCATAACGTTGACGGCACCATCTCGCGGGAGGTGACGGCCGACATCTACACGCTGATCAAGTTTAAGCGTTCAAACCAGAACACCTGCATCAACCAACGTCCCATCGTGCACACTAGTGAGCGCGTCGCCAAAGGGCAGGTGATCGCAGATGGTCCGTGTACCGATCGCGGCGAACTGGCGCTGGGCCGCAATGTGCTCGTCGCCTTCATGCCATGGCGCGGTTACAACTTCGAGGACGCGATTCTCGTTTCCGAGCGTCTTGTGAAGGAGGACTATTACACTTCGATTCACATCGAAGAACTGGAGATCGAGGCGCGTGATACTAAGCTTGGACCGGAAGAGATCACCCGCGACATTCCCAACGTCGGTGAAAACCTGCTGCGTGATCTGGACGATAGCGGCATTATCCGCATCGGTGCTCAGGTCAAGCCGGGCTCGATCCTCGTCGGCAAGGTGACACCGAAAGGTGAAACACAGTTAACGGCAGAAGAGAAGCTCCTGCGCGCAATCTTTGGTGAGAAAGCAGGTGACGTAAAAGATGCGTCCCTTGTTTCACCGCCGGGCATCGACGGCACTGTAGTTGACGTTCAAGTCTTCACGCGCAAGGGTCAAGAGAAGGATTCTCGTTCTATGACGATCGAGCAAGAGGAAGAAGATCGCTTGCGGCGCGACCTGGAGGACGAAATCAGGATCCTGCGCGAGCAGCGCGACCAGCGGATCTACGAATTGCTCGAAGGGCGAAAGCTGTCAGCCGATCTGACAGTAAGCCGCGAGGTCGTGATTCCGAAGGGTACGCCGATGACGCGGGAAATGCTCGAAGGTATTGAGGCGAAAGTCCTGAGAAAGGTGCAGTTGGCATCTTCCCGCGTTGATGTCGGTGGGGAAATCAAGGAGTACGAAGACCGCACCGAGCGGCAGATCAAAATACTCTCAGATATCTACGAAGAAAAGATTGCCAAGTTGCGGCAGGGTGACGAACTGGCGCCCGGCGTTATCAAGATGGTCAAGGTCTTCATCGCCATGAAGCGGAAGCTTTCTGTCGGCGACAAGATGGCTGGTCGCCACGGAAACAAAGGGGTCATCGCCCGGATTTTGCCAGAGGAGGACATGCCTTATTTGCCGGATGGCACGCCGGTCGAAATCGTTCTTAACCCGCTGGGTGTACCCTCGCGAATGAACGTCGGGCAGATTCTTGAAACTCACCTCGGTTGGGCGGCACGCGTCCTCGGACTCTACTTTGCGACGCCAGTTTTTGACGGCGCTACTGAGGCTGAGATTAAGGAGAAGCTGAAAGTTGCCGGAGTGCGCGCTACCGAACTCGGGCTTCCCGAGATCGTTAACGAGTCCGGCAAGGCTATTCTTTATGACGGGCTGACCGGCGACGCGTTCGAGCAGAAAGTGACGGTGGGTTACATTTACATGCTTAAACTCTCACATCTCGTGGACGACAAGATTCATGCTCGTTCGATTGGTCCTTACAGCTTGATCACTCAGCAGCCGCTCGGTGGTAAAGCGCAGTTTGGCGGTCAGAGATTCGGGGAGATGGAGGTGTGGGCGCTCGAGGCTTATGGCGCGGCTCACATTCTGCAAGAACTCCTGACGGCGAAGTCTGACGACGTGGCTGGACGCTCTAAGATCTATGAGGCGATCGTAAAGGGCGAAGCGGACTTCGATCCGGGTTTGCCGGAGTCGTTCAACGTGCTTGTACGCGAACTCCAATCGCTCTGCCTCGACGTCGAGCTGATCAATAGGAAGGTCGCTGGCAACGGCACCGGAACTGAAGAAGGCCTTGGTGAGGCTCTGATTACCAGTGCCGTGGAAGGCTAAGTTTTATTTGCGATTTTAGATTGCGGATTTCTGATTTGGAGAGCATCAGAACCTGAATTGCTTTACAAATCGAAAATCAAAATTCGAAATCGGAAGTGGAGATAAAAAGGTGTTTCGATTCCAACAAGAGAAGACGCAGTTAGCTCCTAACTTTGAGGCAATTCGCATCTCCCTGGCTTCGCCGGAAAAAATCCGGCAGTGGTCGCATGGAGAGGTAACGAAGCCGGAAACGATCAATTACCGGACGTTTAAGCCGGAGCGCGATGGACTTTTCTGCGCTCGCATCTTCGGTCCTGTAGCTGACTGGGAGTGCCTGTGCGGGAAGTACAAACGCATGAAGCACAGGGGTGTAATCTGTGATAAGTGCGGCGTTGAGGTAACCCAGGCAAAGGTGCGTCGTGAACGGCTTGGTCACATCGATCTGGCCAGCCCCTGCTCTCATGTCTGGTTTTTCAAGGGACTTCCTTCGCGCATCGGACATCTGCTGGATATTCCCTTACGTGAGCTCGAGAAGGTTCTCTACTTCGAATCCTATATCGTGATTGATCCGGTCGATGTGCCAGGCATTAAAGAGCGGGAGTTGCTCTCAGACGAACGCTATCGGGAACTCGTGCGCGATCACCCGGGACAGTTTGTGGCCAAGATGGGCGCCGAAGCGATCAAAGAGCTTCTGACGATGGTCAAGATTGAAGAGCTGGCGACGGAACTGCGCAAGAAGATGAAAGAAGAGACGTCGCAGCAGAAGAAGCTGAAATACTCCAAGCGACTGAAGGTGACGACGAGTTTCTTGAAGTCGGGCAACCGGCCCGAGTGGATGATTCTCGACGTCATCCCGGTGATTCCACCTGAGCTGCGACCGCTCGTGCCGCTCGATGGGGGACGTTTCGCCACGTCTGACCTTAACGATCTCTATCGCCGCGTCATCAATCGCAACAACCGCCTGAAGAAGCTCATGGAGTTGCGTGCGCCGGAGGTGATCGTGCGCAACGAAAAGCGAATGCTTCAGGAAGCAGTGGACGCGCTGTTTGATAACGGCCGTCGCGGTCGCGTGCTTAGGGGCGTAAACAACCGGCCACTCAAGTCGCTGAGCGGAACGCTCAAAGGCAAGCAGGGTCGCTTCCGTCAAAACTTACTTGGCAAGCGAGTTGACTACTCTGGCCGTTCAGTGATCGTTGTCGGTCCTGAGCTGAAGCTGCATCAGTGTGGTCTGCCCAAGAAGATGGCGCTCGAGTTGTTCAAGCCATTTATCTACAACCAGCTTGAGAAGCAGGGTCATGCCGCAACCATCAAGCAGGCACGCGAGATGGTTGAACGTCAGGAGCCTGTGGTATGGGATATTCTTGAGGAGGTCATCCGCGAGCATCCCGTGCTTTTAAACCGCGCGCCGACGCTGCATCGTCTTGGCATTCAAGCGTTTGAACCAGTGCTCGTCGAAGGCAAGGCAATCAAGATTCACCCGCTCGTTTGCACGGCGTTCAACGCTGACTTCGACGGCGACCAGATGGCCGTGCACATTCCGCTCAGCCCGGAAGCGCAAATCGAAGCGGCGGTCTTGATGCTTTCGAGCAATAACATTCTGAGCCCGGCAAGTGGTCAGCCGATCGCGGTGCCTTCACAGGATATCGTGCTCGGTATCTACTACCTCACGCGTGACAAGGCGGGCGCGAAGGGTGAAGGACGTGTTTTCGCGTCCCTTGAAGAAGTGCTACTAGCGCTCGATGCCAAAGAGGTTACGACGCAGACCCCGATCAAGCTGCGCATTCAGGGCGATCTCATCGATCTAACCCAGGAGCACGATCCGCAAGACATTCTTCGCGCTGCGGTGCAGGAAAATGTGCGTCGAGTAATCAATACCACTGTTGGTCGCGTAATCTTTAATGATTCGATTCCCGCAGGTTTGCCGTTCTTCAACGGCACCTTGAAGAAGAAAGGCCTGCAGTCGCTGGTTAACTATTCGCACATCCGTCTGGGCCATGAGATGACCGTCAAGATGCTAGACGATCTTAAGACCCTCGGCTTCCTCTATGCGACCAAGGCGGGCATTTCCATCGGCATCGATGATCTCGTTACTCCCGATGCGAAGAAGCCTCTGATTGACAAAGCCGAGAAAGAAGTCATCTCGGTAGAGCAACAGTATTTGGATGGTGTCATCACCAACGGCGAACGCTACAACAAGATCATCGCCATCTGGTCTGAGGTGACTGACAAAGTGGCCAAGGAAATGTTCAAAGCGATGGACGAGCGCGAGAAATCCTCAGGCGAGCTTAACCCGATCCTCGTCATGAGCGATTCCGGCGCCCGGGGTAGCGCCCAGCAGATTCGCCAACTGGCCGGCATGCGCGGCTTGATGGCCAAGCCCTCCGGCGAAATCATCGAAACGCCGATTCGCGCCAACTTCCGCGAGGGTCTGGACGTGTTGCAGTACTTCATTTCCACTCACGGCGCGCGCAAAGGTCTCGCAGATACGGCATTGAAGACTGCCGACTCAGGTTATCTGACGCGCCGGCTCGTCGACGTTGCTCAGGACGTGATCATCAGCGAGCAAGATTGCGGCACGCTCAAGGGTATCTCGGCGAGCGCCATTGTGGAAGGTGGCGAAGAGATCGAATCGTTGCGTGATCGCATCGTCGGTCGCACAGCACTCGAAGAGGTTATCGACCCGGTTGAGGGCCGCGTAATCGTCGAAACAAATTTGGAGATCGACGAGGATCTCTCGTCTGAGATCCAACGGTCAGGCGTGCAGCGCGTGCGCATTCGTTCCGTACTGTCGTGCGAATCGCGTCGTGGGTGCTGCGTCAAATGTTATGGACGCAATTTGGCAACCGGTCGTCCCGTGGAGATTGGCGAGGCAGTCGGAGTGATCGCCGCGCAGTCAATCGGCGAGCCGGGCACGCAGCTTACAATGCGTACGTTCCACATTGGTGGTACGGCGCGCCTGGAGGAGTCTTCGAAGCACGAGGCCCGCCAGGATGGCACAATCAAGTATGTCGAGTTGCAGACGGTGAAGAGTCGCAAGGGCGAGCGCATTGCGATGAATCGCAACGGTTCTCTTACAATTATCGACGATCGCGGTCGCGAGGTTGCGCGGCATCAGATCGTTTACGGAGCGCACATTCTGGTGGAAGACGGTCAACGCGTGACTCAGGATCAGCTACTGGCCACTTGGGATCCGTTCACCTTCGCAATTCTTACGGAGGTTGCTGGTCACGTTAAGTACCAGGATCTGAAAGAGGGCGTGACCTTTGACGAAGAGGTCGATGAGGTAACCGGGCAGTCGCGCATGGTCGTGAAAGACTCGCCCGATGAGAAGAAGCAACCGCGTTTTGAAATTCGCAACGCCAGCAATAAGGTGCTGAAAACTTACCAGATGCCGGTGCGGGCGAATCTGATGGTCAGCGACGGTGAGGAAGTCGAGCCGGGCGACATTATAGCGAAGATTCCCCGTGAGACGACCAAGACCAAAGACATCACAGGCGGTTTGCCGCGCGTTGTCGAACTTTTTGAAGCGCGCCGACCCGCTGAAACTGCTGTTATGTCGGAGATCGACGGCACGGTCAAGCTTGGTCCCATCGCCAAGGGCAAACGCAAACTGATCATTACCGGCGACGACGGTGAAGAGCGCGAGTACGACATTCCGCGCGGGACGCACATCAACGTGCAGGAAGGTGATCGCGTACGCGCCGGCGAGGCGTTGATGGATGGCCCGCTTAACCCCCATGACATCTTGCGCGTGTTAGGTATGAATCGCTTGCAGGAATACCTGGTGAACGAAATTCAGGAGGTCTACCGCCTGCAGGGCGTCAACATCAACGATAAGCACATCGAAGTCATTGTGCGGCAGATGCTGCGCTGGGTGAAGATCAAGGAGGTTGGGGACACCGATTTCCTGCTCGAGGAGCAGGTGGATCGCTTCCGCTTCACGGACGAAAATGAGCGCGTGCGCCAGCACGAGGGAGAGGTGTCTCAGGCTGAACCGCTTCTGCTGGGCATCACGAAGGCCTCACTCTCGACTGACTCCTTCATTTCTGCAGCATCGTTCCAGGAGACCACTCGCGTGCTTACCGAAGCGGCAATCTCCGGTCGCGTCG
>JBGPNE010000019.1:0-12931 GCA_041487335.1 Pyrinomonadaceae bacterium | reverse complement strand
GTGTCTCCGTGTCCCCGGGTCCCCGTGTCTCCGTGTCCCCGTGTCTCCGCGTCCCCGTGTCCCCGTCCCTATCATTCTTTGCTAAAATCAGTCAGCTGAGATCTTTAGATAAACCTCTTTCGCGCCGCTGAGTTCGACTCCGATCTTGCCCTCGGCATGCGCCAGATCGAGATGCGCCACGGCTTCTGAAACTGCCAGAAAACGGTGGACGTCGTCCGCCTTGGGGAACATCTCCTGGGCCACATCCCAGGCAGTCGCACCGCTCTTCGCAACGAGACGAATAACCTGAGCCTGGCGTTCGCGTATCGCGCGCAGGTAGCGATTGAACAGCTCTTCGAAATCGCGCACCGGCCCGCCGTGACCACCATGCACCAGCGTCGGAGCAAATGAGCGTAGACGGGCGAGACTGACAAGGTATTCTGCCAGCGAAGGGAATCGCCTGGAAGAATCTATCGGATCGGGCGACAGGATTGGATTCGGGGTGATGCGCTTGAGAACGCAGTCGCCGGCAATCACGGTGCGATCCGCTTCGCGCACGAAAGAACAAGAGCCGGGAGTGTGGCCGGGAGTGTGGATGATGCGCAGCGACCCTGCAGCGAATTCAAGTTCCGCCTCATCACGCAGCGCGCTGTACTCGTGATCGTTAAATGAATCGGCGTAAAGGCGCACATCTTCATACAGCTTACGCATCGTCTCAATTTCAGTATCAGGCACACCAGCCCGGGCAAGTAGCGCGCGATGTGCCTCATATTCGAGCCGGCCGACGCGGTGCCCGGTTTCCCAGTCGTGTACCAGCACCTCTGCATCCTTCGCTTCGTCGCGGAGTGAGCGTGCCAGCCCACAGTGGTCTTCGTGTGCGTGTGTCAGCACAATGCGACGGATATCGGAAACGCGGATGCCCGCTCTTCTTAATCCTTCGCGCAGCGCATCATTAGCCTCTTTTGTTTTTGGGCCGGTATCAATTAGCGTGATCGGATCTGCGGCAATCAAATACACGTTCACCGGGCCGATATAAAAAGGGGTGGGCAGGGAGATGGGAATGATGCGCATAACGCAATTGCCGCGAGACGCTTACGGCTTTTGATTTGAGATCTGAGATAATCTGAGATCTCAGATCTGAGATCTTCGAAACCTCGCCGGATGAGCCACGAGAGATATAAATCCGATGAAGTTTTCGGAAGAACTACTTAGGAGGAGTCATCTCCTGCAGTGTTAGGTTGCAGCTCCTCCCTAATCTTTCGCAGTTCCTCCAAGAAATCCTTTCGTTCACGAGCTTGTTTTGTTGATCGTTTAGTCTTGTTGGTCAAGTACCGTTGTCCTCGTATATCCGAGTTCTGCAGGGAATCCGCCCAGGCCCTCAGCTGCCGCGAGACGCTTACAGCTTTTGATTTGAGATCTGAGATCTCAGATCTGAGATCTTCGAAGTCAGGCAAACGCTCAAGCAAGCAGAGCATTGAGCGCACCTCGCCGGATGAGCCACGTGAGATGTAAAGGAAGGTCAAGGTCTCTTGAGTAGTGCCCCGTTCAAACCCTTCGGCGATGTTATTTGAGATCGAAACTGCCGCGCGTTCGATCTGATCTCGCGGTCCACCGTAACCTTTGAAATTGACTCTGGCGGTAAGAGCGAAAATCCTGATAGCAAGGTCGATGGCATGCTGCCACACTGGCAAATCTTCGAAGCGGTTGTATTTCATTTCCGGTATACCTCCGGGGTGAGGATAGATAAAGCCGTATACAAACTGCGCCGATATAAAAAGGGGTGGGCAGGGAGATGGGAATGATGCGCATGGCTCAGATTGCCGACTTGCGATTGCCAATTGCCGATTAGCGATTACCAATGACCATCGGAATTTAGTCACGACCGCACCAGCGTTTCAATCGGCAATCGGCAATCAAGCAATCGCAAATTAGTAGGCCCACTTATTCGCCTCAATCAGCACGTTCGCGATGCGCTGGCGCGCGGCGATGGTATTCATTGGTGTGAGTTTGGTGAAACGACGAAGAGCGGCCAGCAACGTGCGCAACTCATCTCCTTCCGCCATTCCCGCGATCGTATTCTTAGCACGCGCTTCAATCCGCTCAACCGCGTCATTGCAAAACACACGTGTCATATCCAGGTATTGCGCGGCAGCTTCTTCTCCCTGTGCAGCAGCAAGTTTCTGAGCGCGCAGGATCGCCGACTCCATTGCGTAGGTATCCATGATGATGTCTGCGATACCGCTGAGGATCTCCTGCTGATCAGCAAGAGTCATCATGTACTTCTGCGCAGCGGTGCCGAGTGTCATCAGCGCAACTTTCTTGGCGTTTTTGGCAAGCTTCTGTTCCGTGGCAAGCACGCCTTCATCATCCTCGAAACCGGACATTTGCGGTGAGAGGATTTCATCCATCAAAGCCTGCGCGGCCGGCAGCAGCGGCAGCCTGCCGCTCATTGCGCTTTTCATTAAGCGCCCCGGAATGAGCAGGCGATTGATCTCATTCGTTCCTTCGAAAATGCGATTGATGCGCGAATCCCGATATGCCCGCTCGGCCGGATAGTCTGCGGAGTAACCGTAGCCCCCATAAATCTGCACCATCTCATCAGCCACGTAGTCGCAATACTCCGAAAGAGCAACTTTGATAATCGAACACTCTGAGGCGTACTCTTCAATCGCCCGCAGCCGCGCATCCAGGTCTTTCGTGTCGACGGCTCCGATGCCCGCCTCAATCATTCCCAGCGTGCGATAGATCATTGACTCGCCAACCCATGTGCGAATGGCCATCTCGGCCAGCTTGGTTTTGATGGCGCCAAACGACGAGATCGATCTGCCAAACTGATGACGCTCATTTGCGTAGCGAACAGATTCATGAACCATCAATTTCATGCCGCCGACACACATTGCCCCGAGTTTGAAACGACCGATGTTCAGAATGTTGAAGGCGATCTTGTGCCCCTTGCCGATTTCACCGAGCAAGTTCTCCACCGGCGTCCTGACATCAGAAAGAACCAGTGCGGTCGTGCTCGATCCCTTGATACCCATCTTGTGTTCTTCGGCCCCAGAGGTAAGTCCGGGCTGCCGCTCGATCAGGAACGCGCTAAACTTATCGCCGTCCACTTTGGCAAAGACAACAAAAATGTCCGCAAAGCCGCCGTTTGTGATCCACATCTTCTCGCCATTGAGAATGTAATGTGTGCCGTCTTCGCTCAGGCGCGCCGTCGTCTTTGCCGCCATTGCATCGGAACCCGAACCTGCCTCCGTCAAGGCGTAGGCGGTGATGGTCTCACCCGACGCAACTTTCGACAGGTATTTTCCCTTCGCGGCTTCCGTTCCGAAGTAGATGATGGGGAGCAGACCGATACCGCTCTCCGCGCCAAGCGTGGTCGCGAACGACGCGGAACGACCGATGTTCTCACCGACGAGCGCCCCGCTCGTCTGATCGAGACCGAGGCCGCCGTATTCCTCCGGAATGTTTGCGCCGATAAGCCCAAGGTCAGCCGCCTTCTTGATCAATTCACGGGCGAGTTTCCAATCGTGCCGCTCGAGTTCATCAATGCGCGGCGTGACTTCGTTATCGACAAACTGGCGGGTCGTCTCGGCAATCATCCGGTGCTCTTCAGTGAAATCTTCTGGCGTGAAGATCTCTTCCGGCGAGCGCTCTTCAATCAAGAATGCACCACCCTTGATTACTAGTTTCCGTTCGACTAGGGCTGACATAGACTTTCTTCCTCCTACATTATTGATTCAAGAGTCCGGCAGGTTAACCTCAACGCTTAAGAGATAAGGCCTTGTCGATTTAGGCGGCGGAGGACACCCGGGTTCGCCGCCACAATCAAATTCTTTCAAAAATTCCTGCGGCACCCATGCCGCCACCAACGCACATCGTTACCATTCCATAGCGACCGTTGCGGCGTTCCAGCTCGCGCAAAATGCTTGCAGTCAACTTCGCACCTGTGCATCCCAGCGGGTGGCCCAGGGCAATTGCGCCGCCATTGACGTTTACTTTTTCGATATCGAGACCGAGCGTCTTAATCACGGCAAGCGATTGCGCCGCAAAGGCTTCGTTCAGTTCAAAAACATCGATATCATCGAGACTGAGGCCGGCAAGTTTCAATACCTTTGGAATTGCAAATACCGGTCCAATGCCCATCTCCTCTGGCGGGCATCCCGCAGTTGCATACGCAACAAAACGGGCCATCGGTTTCACACCCAGGCTGTGCGCACGTTCGTCCGACATAACGACCGCTGCCGCGGCGCCGTCAGACATCTGCGAAGCATTGCCCGCTGTGATAGTGCCTTTCGCATGGAACGCCGGTTTCAGTTTCGCGAGCCCTTCCATTGTGCTGTCGCGCCGCACGCCCTCATCTTTGTTGAAGACAACCTCACGCCTCTGTTTGCGCCCTTTCTCATCCAACTCTTCGAGCACGACAGTCAGCGGCGCGGTTTCATCTTTAAACTTATCTCCGTCGAGTGCAGCGGCAGCCCGCCTGTGCGAGCGCAGGGCAAACTCATCCTGCTCCTGGCGCGTAACGTTGTACTTGCGCGCGACGTTTTCTGTCGCGAGTCCCATGTTCAAATAAAAGTCCGGGTAGTGCTCGACGAGATACGGATTGGGACGGATAGTGTGCCCACCCATCGGAATCATCGACATCGTTTCGAGCCCGCCCGCGATGGCCACCTCAGCACTTCCGGTTCTGATCCTATCTGCCGCAATCGCAATCGACTGCAACCCTGATGAACAGAAACGATTAATAGTCATGGCGCTGGTCTCAATCGGCAACCCGGCACGAATCGCCGCCGCGCGCGCAACGTTCATTCCCTGTTCTGCCTCAGGCATCGCGCAGCCCATGATCACATCTTCAATCTCCGACGCTGCCAGGCCTGGCACGCGCGCCATCGCTTCCTTGATTACCGCTGCGCCCATCTCGTCTGGACGCGTGTTTCTCAAAGCGCCCTTGGGCGCCTTGCCCACCGCGGTGCGAACCGCCGATACGATTACTGCATCTCTCATTTGTTTCAATCCAGTCTTTAGAGGCGGACGTTGCCCGCCGACAAATGCGTTATTGTTGTTGACTCAAACCTTAGACCGACGCCGGCCTCTAAACGAGCATTGGTGGTTGACTGCCTCAGTTTCTCAACGGCTTTCCCGTCTTCAGCATGTGCGCAATGCGTTCTTGTGTCTTGCGTGTGCCAACCAGCGACAGAAATGCCTCGCGTTCAAGATCGAGAAGGTACTGCTCAGAGACTCGCGCCTCGTGATTCAAGTCGCCGCCCGTCAGAATGCGTGCCAATTTCTCTCCAATCAATGCATCGTGATCGGAAATGTAACTCCCGCGCTTCATCTGGTGAATTCCGAGCTTCAGCGTCGCGAGCGCCGGCAAACCCAGCGCGAGAATGTCGGTCCGTGGTTGTGGCTGGACGTAACCGCGGGCGGCGAGTGCGAGCACTTCCTTTTTTGCATCGGCGATCAGCCGATCCGTATTCATTGAGACTGTATCGTCTTCCGCAAGAAATCCGAGCGCGCGTGCTTCTTCCGCGGACGATGCAACCTTCGCGAGAGCGATCGTCTCAAAAGCTTTTTTAACAAACGGAAACGGATCCGCATCGTCTAGATTCTTTGGAATAGAATCGAGTGCCCGCACGAGCATCTCCTTCGTTCCGCCTCCCGCGGGAATAATGCCGACGCCAACTTCCACCAGACCAATGTAGGTTTCCGCTGCCGCTCGAACTCGGTCCGCGTGTAAGACCATTTCGCAGCCGCCCCCGAAGACCATGTTAAATGGGGCGACTACTACCGGTTTCGGCGAATAGCGCAGACTCATCGTGGAGTTCTGGAAGACGCGGCCCATCATGTCCAGCTCTTCCCAGTTCTCCTCCTGAGCCTCCATCAGCATCAGCATCAGATTCGCGCCGACGCAGAAGTTCTGTCCCTGATTGCCGACAACGAGGCCAACAAAATTCTTTTCCACTTCTGAGAGCGACTGCTTGACCATCTGCAGTGTGTCGCCGCCTATCGCGTTCATCTTTGAATGAAACTCGAGACAGGCCACGCCGTCACCGATATCGATCAGCGATGCGCCCGCATTCTTCTTGATCACGCCCGTGCGGTCTTTGACGGACTTCAGAATAATTATGCCCGGTGAGTCGGCCAGCGGCAGATACTGCTCGGCGGCAAAGTCAAAATAAAACTCTTGCCCATGCTGCTTTTTATAGAAAGACTTCGCGCCAGCTTCGAGCATGCTCTGCACATTCGTCGGCGTACTTTCGCCTTCTTCCTTCATCCGCGCGACGGACTTTTCGACACCGATTGCGTCCCATGCCTCAAACGGTCCCAACTCCCAGTTAAAACCCCAGCGCATCGCCCGATCGACTTCTACGATAGTGTCTGCAATCTCCGGGACCTTATTCGCGGTGTATAGCAACGTGCGCGAAAAAGTTTTCCATAGAAAAGCGCCAACGCGATCTTTACCCCAGACAAGTGTCTTAAGCCGCTCGCCGGTCTCCTCGATGTTCCTGGCCATCTCAAGCGAAGGCAGTTTCACCTTTTGCGGCGCGCGATACTCGAGTGTGGCCGGGTCGAGCACGAGGAACTCTTTCTTGTCGCCCCCGCCCTGCCTTTTATAGAAGCCCGCTTTAGTTTTGTTCCCGAGCAGTCCGCTCTGAATCATGTCTGTGAGAAACACCGGTGTTTTAAAAACCTCGCGCTCATCATCCTCGGGCAGCGCTTCGTAGAGGTTCTTGATGACGTGTGAGAAAACGTCGAGGCCGACGAGATCAAACGTACGGAAGGTCGCCGTCTTTGGCCGCCCTATGGCCGGACCAGTCATCTTATCGACCTCTTCGATCGAGTAACCATCGTCGAGCATCGTCTTGATTGTGTAGAGCGCGCCAAAGGTACCGATGCGATTGGCAATAAAGTTGGGACGGTCTTTCGCCGGGACGACTCCTTTGCCCAGGCGCTCAGTGAGAAAGCCGAAGATGAAACAGGAGACTTCCGGCTTGGTCCACTCAGTGCGAATGATTTCGACCAGATGCAAATAGCGCGGCGGGTTAAAGAAGTGGATTCCCAGAAAATGAGCGCGGAAGTCGTCTGAGCGCCCGTCGGCAAGCAGATGAATGGGGATGCCGCTCGTATTCGACGCAATGATTGAACCGGCCCGCCGGTGCTGCTCAACGCGTTCAAACAGCTTCCGCTTAATTTCGAGATTCTCAACGACGGCCTCGATTACGAGATCGCAATCTCTTAGTTTCGCCAGGTCATCCTCAAAATTTCCGATGCTCACAAGCGAAGCGATTTCGGGCGTGAAAAATGCGGCGGGTCTTGCCTTCCTGGCAGCTTCCAGCCCGGTACGTGCCGTGCGGTTGCGCACCTCTTTCGACTCGAGTGTCAGGCCCTTCATTTGTTCTTCTGGAGTCAGTTCGCGTGGAGCAATATCAAGCAGGAGCGTAGGAACACTCGCATTCGCGAGCTGCGCGGCAATCTGCGCCCCCATGGTTCCGGCTCCAAGCACAGCAGCTTTTTCAATTCGCGTCATCTCTTATTTGCAGCCTCTCTCCCTCCAATCTCGCGATACTAACCCGCAATTACGGCGCCATCATACTGAATGAGCGTTCATTCAGCAAGCGCGTAGTTCGTAGTAGATGGTCACGGCTACTGACAACTAACTACCAGTTCAGTAGTTCGTCAAAATATCTTCTTGCGCGAAGCCCATCTGATGCAAGCGGTCACGAGTTTCCTCAATCATCTCCAACGATCCGCAGATCAATGCAACGGGCGAGAAGAGAGAGGGCAAAACATGATCCAGGAGCGATTGAACATAGCCGGTCGGGCCGGACCAGTCGTGGCCATCGGGCCTTGAGACCACCTGGCGCAACTCCACTCCCCTATCCTCCCAGCTCTCCGTTTCATCCTTGTAGCAAAAGTGATCAGGGGTTCGGGCACCATAAAGGACCACAAGCTGTCCAAAGTCTCGCTTTCGCCCCAGCACGTGGCGTAACGCAGAGCGAAGCGGAGCCACGCCGGTGCCCATGGCCACAAATACAAGATCCTTACCCTTCTGCTCATCGAGTGCGAAGCCATGACCTGCTACGTCCAGGAGTTGGACCCGTTCGCCTACCCGCATGTCGAAGATGCTATTACCGGTACCCGGGTTCTGCTTTACAAGCACCTCAAGTTCGGGATCTTCCGGCGCGCTGGCAAACGCAAAATAGGCTGGCGCTTCACCCTCAACTTCCAGCACGGCAACCTGCCCTGGCACAAACGAGATACCGTGGGTCTGGTCTGCACCTTCCGGCATCAGATCGAATGAACGTATCGCGCGAGCCTGCTGACGCACTGCGGTGATGATCAGTGAAGGCACTTGTGGCAACTCCCCGCCTTAATTGCTTTGGAATAGTACTCCCAAGTCAGTTTAGCAAATATGCTTTGGATTCTCAGCGATGGTGCTACAATGCCGCCCGTTGGGGGGTTTTTATATGAGGAATGAGAGCTTTCAAAGTGGACATCCGCGTAGTTTGGAGCTCGTAACTGTGCTTGGCTTGCTTGTTATCTGCGCGTTGACAGTCGTGGCCCAGTCAGGAAGGCGCGCGCCAAAGTCAACGCCCATTCCAGCGCCAACGCCTGAATCCAGCCCGACCCCAACCGCTAAGAAGTCTCCGGAAAAACCCGCACTGCCTCTTATCGTCGGCATCGACACGCACGACTCGTTCTCAAACATTCCCCTGTACTTCACCGGCAGCGTTCTGCAGAGTTGTGTTGAGCGCCTCCGCGACGAGCAGGCAGTTTCGGTTGAAGTGTCGTCACGCGATGTGAGCCGCGGCGATGCGGTGAAACGCGCGAAGGCCGAAAAGGAAGGCTATGTTGTCCTGCTGCAGTTGCGACTTGACGGCATGGGTGCCAGCAGCACAAACGCAAACCTTAGCGAGGTGTACATTGAGTATTTCGTTTTCGCTCCGACAACTGCAAAGCAGGTAGTCTCGGGACGGACCTACCAGCAGGCTTACAGAAACAGGGGTGTTGTTGTTGGACCGGGTACCTCGGGCAACGCCGTCTATGCGGAATACAGATTGAAGCAAGCCGCCCGCGAGGCTGCTGAACGAATTCTTCATGGAGTTTACATTTCTCCGCCACCCGGTGTGACCTTGCCACAGCCATGATCCATTCAGATCTTCTCTTCGTATATCTGGTCGATCACGTTGCGGTATTTTTCGTCGATCACGCGCCGCTTCACTTTCAGCGTTGGCGTCAACTCACCGCCTTCAATGGTGAACTCATTTTCAATTAACGCAATCTTCTTTACGCGCTCATACTGAGCAAGGTCGGGAGTGAGCGAGGCGATTTGGCGTTCGAAAAGATCGATAATGCGCGGATGTTTGCAAAGTTCCTCGTGGCTTTTCCAGCTTATCCCCTTTAGCTGCGCGTAGGATTCAACCCGCTCCCAGTCAGGCACAATCAATGCAGCCGGAAATTTGCGGCCACTACCGATCAAGACAACCTGGTTAACAAAGCGCGAACCTTTAATCATCTGCTCGATTGGTTGCGGCGCGATGTATTTGCCGCCTGACGTTTTGAAGAGTTCTTTTTTGCGATCAGTGATGCGCAGAAAGCCCGCTTCATCGATCGTGCCAATATCGCCAGTCTTGAACCAACCATCTTCGGTAAATACGGCCCGGGTTTCGACAGGTTTATTGTAATAGCCACGCATCACGTTTGGCCCGCGCGTTTCGATCTCTCCATCGGCAGCAATCCGCACTGCAACGTTTCCTATCGGTTTTCCGACAGTACCAATACGATTGTCTTCCAGCTTTCCCGTAGTGATCACGGGCGAGGTTTCCGTTAGTCCGTAGCCTTGAACGATTGGGAGTCCTGCCCCAATGTAGGCGTATCCCAGTTCTTCCGGTAGTGCCGCACCTCCAGATATCAACAAACGAATTCGGCCGCCGAGAGCCTCACGCCATTTTGAGAAAATTAGTTTATCTGCCAGTTTGTGTTTGCAGGCTAGCCAGGCGGAAACCTGCAGATGGTCAATAGTCACCCTCGCATATTCTTTGCCGACCGAGACCGCCCAGGTGAGAAGCGCCAAATTCAGTCTGCCTTTCTCCGCGGCCTTATCCTTAACTCGCGCGAAGATCTTCTCGAAGATACGGGGTACGCCCACGAAGATCGTTGGTTTCACCTCGCGCAGGTTCTGCCCGATCTTGTCGAGCGATTCGCCAAAATAGACAGCCATGCCGTGATGCAGATACATGTACATTGCCAGGCGCTCAAGGACATGCGACAGCGGCAACACAGAGAGCGCCTTATCTGCTTCATCAAAAGAGAGATGCCCCGAGGAGTCGATCAAGTTTGAAACCAGGTTTGCATGCGTGAGCATCACGCCCTTTGGTTCGCCGGTCGTGCCCGAGGTGTAAATGATTGTTGCGAGTTCATCGGGCCGGGTTTCGTGGGCAAGTCGATCCACCAGGCTCGGCTGTTCCTGCTCCAGCCTCTGGCCCCGCTCCTCGAGTTGAGCGAGAGTAAGTCCTTCGGTTTTCTGGACACCTTTTTCATCGAAGAAAGCCACATGCTCAACGGTAGAGCACTCACTCAGAATCACTTTCATTTGGAGAAACTGATCGTGGTTGGCGATCAGCAAAAGGCGCGCTCCTGAGTCTTTGAGAATGTAACGAACCTGGGCTGGTGTTAGTGTGGGATAGACGGGGACGTCAATCGCTCCGGCAAACATGCAGCCGGCGTCGGTCAAGGTCCATTCAGCCCGACTTTCTGAGAGGATGGCGACTCGATCCCCATGCCAGACTCCGAGCGAATGGAGTCCCGCGGCAATTCGGCGGACGCGCGCCAGCATTTCATCCGACGAGATAGCAACCCAGTGGCCGTCGCGTTTGTAGTTGAGCGTGTCGCATCTCTTGTGCACACGCGCAATTCGCTCAAACACCTCGACGAGCGTGGTTGGCTCATCTTCAGTCAATGGTAATCGCTCGGGTGTTTCCACCTTTGGTCCCGTCGTTGTTTGGGCGACCTTCACTCTGTGCTAACTCCATTAAGGAAGATGTCGAGAACCTGATCAGCCATTGGCGCTAACTTGTACCGGCGTTTCGAGAGGATCCAGTTGGTGGCCATCTCGTCGAGCGCACCGAAAAGGATCTTGGCAAGCAGCTTGGCATTCAGTTGGGGTCGAAAGATACCCGCGCGTTGGCCTTCTTCGATGGTCGAGCGGATCAGGCTCAGGTATTCAGCAAAGCCCGCCGCGGAAAACTCTTCCATGAACTTTGTGGAGCCCCGAAGTTCCACCTGAAACACAACCGCGAGATCGCGGTCTGCTCCCAGGCGTTCAAGGTGTAGCAGCGCGATGCGGCGAAGTTTTTCGCGAGCGTCGGAGATTCCCTCGAGTTGCTTGCGACCGTCCGCAATTGCCTCTTCCATGCCGCGATTGAAAATGGAGTGGAGTATCTCCTCCTTGCTTTTGAAATAAAGATAAACGGTGCCATCCGCGACTCCGGCTTCGCGCGCAATATCAGCAACCTTCGAATTAAAGTATCCGTTGTGAGCAAAAACCCGGATCGCAGCTCGCAGAATTGCTGCGCGCTTATCTGCGACCACAGGGCGGACTGAATTGAGGGAACGAGCGCTTCTCATTGTCGATTTTCAATTGCCGATTTTCGATTGCGCCATCTGTTCAGAGGTGACTGTTGACCCTCTACAGATTCTTGCCCCAGCCATAAATCTTAAATTGGCAAGCGAAAATGCCTTTGCTGAATGAACCGTCACTCAGTACAACTAGCCTAACCTTAAGTAGCTCTTTAGGCAAAGGCTCTAGATTTCTCGGGAAGAATTTCTATTGGCGGGTAGTTCGCCTAATGCTCACCCTTGCTCGGCCGCTTTGTCCCGGGAGACCAGATCGCCGAGGTCCTTGGCCTTTGGCAGCTCTACTCCCTTTAACAGAAACTCCTGGGTGGGATATGGTATTTCAATATCACGCTCGCGAAACAGCCTTGCAATGCGGTAATTGATGTCGCTTCTGATCTGGGCATGGCGGTCAGGGCGACGCGTCCATACAAGCAAACGGAAGTCGAGCGAGTAGCCACCAAACTTCAGGAACTGAACTTTGGATGGTGGATCTGTGAGCACGTTTTCGACATCTTCCGCGGCAAGAAGAACTGTTTCTGTAACAAGTTTGATATCCGAGTCGGTTGCCACACCCACCGGTATCGAGATGCGAGCACGAGGGTCGCCGTAGGACCAGTTTATTACACGCTGACTAACCAGCCTTGAATTAGGAACGATAATCGCGATGCGATCATTCGTCGTAACGATTGTTGTGCGCAGATTTATGCTCTGAACGTCGCCCTCGTCTTCGCCGATGGTGATGCGATCACCGACCCGGATGGGCCGTTCGAAGAGCAGAATGAATCCCGAAGCGATGTCCGCGGCGATGTACTGTAGACCGAAACCAATACCGACAGAGAGAGCCGTAAATACGACGGCAATCGAAGTGAGATCGAAATTCTCAAAAGCTACCTTCAAGGCAGCAAGAACGCCCACCGCAATTATGAGATAGTGGGCAAGTCGAGCTAGCGTGTAACGAACGCCGGGATCGATGTAAGTCCTTTTGGCGATTCTGCGCTCGAGCAAGGTCCTGATTGTGCGCGAGAGAAATAGGGCTACCACAAAGATCAGTATTCCGGTTATTAACCCGACTACTGATGATATGTGCCAGTTGCCGATGTGGAATGGCTGATTGGTATAGGACAAGATTCGCTTGATCGTGGTGATGGCGTCCTGCCAAGGCAGGAGCAAGGCGGGGAAGCGCCGGTCTGCTGGAACTAGAACCTGCAAAAGCAAATCTCCAAAACATTAAGCCGCCGCGTACGCCAGAGGACGCGCGAAGCGGCTTTTTGAATTAGTCACTTAGGACAAACATTCGCGTCAATCATCGTACGGACATCCTTGTCTCACC
>JBGPNE010000018.1:0-13136 GCA_041487335.1 Pyrinomonadaceae bacterium | reverse complement strand
TAAGCGCACCAGGGGCATGATCACCAGTTGATTGGGCATGGAAAGGTCTATGCCGTGCTGATTATTCAGGTACGACAGAGCCGCGTCATTGAACCCGTCTACATTGACGACCATGTCAAAGTTCTGCCCGATCGACAGAAAATAGTTCAATACCAATAATTGCTGCGGTTGTTTGTAGCTCCCGGCGGCAAAAGACAGGACAATGATTTCCTTGTTCCTGAAGTAGGGGAGTTGCCGCAGGCTGGTGGCCAGGATGTGACTCTCAAGCTCAAACGTTGAGAGATGCATCGCTACCGATCCGCCAAAAATACCAATAACGAATTGACTCTCATTCTGCTTCTTAAATGGATAGTCATACGGGGAATAGAACCCGTAATTGTTTGGACGGTGGACGATCTGAGAGGCCTTAAGCTCGAAATCCAGATCGTACTTGTTGACAAACCCAAAGTAGGGATGGAGCTGCTGAATTATGCCTTTATTTGAGCCGACTTCGTTCAGGCGGTTACCTGCCAGGTTCCGGGCCGCGGCCGGCACCTTCTCTTTTCGGGCATAAAAGAATTCCCCGGTTTGGACAAAGTACGTTGCCAATGAGGCAAGCTCCAGCAAGACCGCGAGAATGACGACATTGACGGCAATGACCTTGAATGACTTCAGAGTAGTGTGCTTAGAGATCGATAACTTCAATCGCGGGTGCTCCTCAAATCTTTGCAGGTTTCTTACGAGCAAGGTTATCTCAAAACCTTGCCCAGTATCCGTGCGCTTACCAGGGATTGCAAATGATTTTCTGGTATCGAAACTTGCAGTGAGCAGGCCGGAATGTGATCATGTGTGGCCCGATAGAATGGCGTGCCCGCAAGAGCGCAAGAAGGAGATCGACCTGGTAGTTTGTGACAAATAATTCGGTGAAATCCAGAATAGGCCGAGCCGCTCGTCGTCTCCGCAGTTTGCTGAAAACAAACCACGAAGAGCCGCAGGCGAAACTGAGCAGAGAGTTGATTGCGGCAACCTATCTGTCAGGAGACGGAATTGAGATTGGGGCCCTCCACAATCCGCTGCAAGTCCCGCCCTCAGCAAGAGTGAAATACGTTGACCGGCTGCCGATAGCGCAGTTGCGTGAGCAATATCCGGAGCTGAATGACAAAGAGTTAGTAGAGGTCGACATTCTGGACGATGGCGAGCGACTAAGCACGATGGCTGATGCGAGCCAGGACTTTGTCATAGCCAATCACTTTGTCGAACACAGCCAGGATCCGATTGGGACAGTCCTCAACATGCTGCGAGTACTCAAACCCGGCGGCCGACTTTACCTTGCGATCCCGGACAAGCGCTGTTGCTTCGACTCAGACCGCCCGTTAACGTCACTCGCACACCTGCTCCGCGACCACACCGAAGGGCCCGAATGGTCCCGAGCGCAGCACTTTGAAGAGTGGGCGCGGCTGGTAAATAAGGCAACCGAAGCCGAGGTCGAAAAGCAGGCGGCGGATCTGATGCGCACGAATTACAGCATCCACTTCCATGTCTGGACACCGTTCGAGATGCTGGAGTTGGTCCTGGTGCTGCGAAAGATGGTCGAGTTTGAAATCGAGTTATGTCATATGCATGATGGCGTTGAAGTGATCTTCGTGCTCAGAAAATCCAGCATTGCAGCAGCTTGATCAGTTTGGAATGACGACACCTCGCGGTCAGTGATGAGAAATCCCATCAACCTCGCAAAGCATATTGCCCGCAAGTTGCGACCACGACAGCGCGTGGTCGTGCACTCCGAGCAAGCCTCGGCAACGCCACAGTTCTCGCGCGATCCGAACTATGACTCATGGCTCCGTCAGAATCATTTGACTGCTGCGGGATTGAGAGAGGCTGAGGCGCGAGCGCAGGCGTTGCAGACGCGACCCCTGATCAGCGTGGTAGTGCCGGTTTACAACGCCGATCCACATTACCTTGAGTTGGCGCTGCAATCCGTCGAAAAACAAATCTACGACAACTGGGAACTGTGTATCGCCGACGATGCGTCGAGCGATCCGCGGGTAATTTCTTTCCTCGACTCTTACCAGTCAAAGAACTCGCGGGTAAAGGTTGTTCGCCTCGAAGAGCATGGCCATATTGCCGGCGCCACGAACGCTGCCATTGGTCTGGCGCAGGGCGATTTTCTGGCTTTCCTCGATCACGACGACCAGCTTGAACCACACGCCCTGCTCGAAGTGGCGGAGATTCTCCAGGCTGATCCGGACACGGATGTGTTCTACAGCGACCACGACATTCTGGGCGAGGATGGATTGTTCTATGGTCCAAGTTTCAAACCCGCCTGGTCGCCGGAGTTGTTGCTTTCTTACATGTACTTGGGACATTTGAAGGTTTACCGCACCGCGCTGGTGCGGAAGCTCAGCGGTTTGCGCGCAGGGTTCGAGGGTTCAGCCGACTATGATCTCGCACTGCGTCTGGTTGAACTCACTGAGCGCGTGCGTCACATTCCCAAAATTCTGTATCACTGGCGCGCGGTTGCGTCGTCGATGGCCAGTTCGAGCCAGACAAAGTCTTACAGCTTTGACGCCGGTCGACGCGCGGTGCAGGAAGCATTGAAAAGAAGGAGCATTAACGCGGAGGCGATCCAACCTGAGTGGGCGCGGAAAGGGAAGGTGGGCATCTATAAGCTCAGCTTCAGCGCCACCGAAAGCGAACCTGTCACGATCATCATTCCCACGCGGGACAAGTATGAGCTGTTGCAGCGGTGCATTAAGAGCATTGAGAAGCGAACTCTCCACCAGGCCTACCAGATCCTGATAATCGACAACGAGAGTCGCGATGCGGAAACACTTCGCTATCTGGCCGGCATTCCGCATCGCGTGGTACGCTTCGCTACGCCCGCCGGTTTTAATTTTGCTGAGATCGTTAACTTTGCCGTGTCTTCGGTTGAGACCGATTTCTTCGTGCTCCTAAATAACGATACCGAGGTAATCGCGCCCCAGTGGTTGGATGAGATGTTGGGATATGGGAGGCTGCCGCGGGTGGGGGCGGTCGGCGCGAAGCTTTTGTATCCGGACCAGCGGATCCAACACGCGGGAGTCATCATGGGCGTTCACGGTTTGACTGGGCACGCGTGCCAACCTATCCGCGATGATCTGGCGCCCGCCGAATATGCGCGGGTCGCACGAGACTATCTGGCGGTGACGGCGGCCTGCATGCTGAGCCGCAAGTCAGTCTTTGAGGAAGTCGGCGGCTTCAACGCCCGGGACCTTAAGGTTGGCTGGAACGATGTTGATTATTGCCTGCGATTGCGAGACCGCGGTTATCGAGTGGTATTGAATCCCTGCGCCGAGCTCTATCACCTCGAATCTCAGTCACGCGGCGATGACAAGAACGAAAACGAGATTGCTTTCATGAAGGAGCACTGGAGCGCTTACATCGCCAACGATCCGTTCTTCAACATAAATTTCTCGCGCGCCAATTCCGAGTTTCGGATCAAGACCGACCCGGACGAAGCCCGGAACTTCTACTATAAATAGAGCTTCATGCGCGCAGAATTACTCGACTATTTGGTTTGTCCCAAGTGCGGCGGAGCGCTCGATCTGCATCCGTTCCTCGATGCCGTCGCCGCCGCTCCTGAGATCGAGCAGGGACTTTTGGTATGCCGGGGATGCGCTGCTCCCTATCCGCTCGCCGAAGGCATACCGCGGATGTTGCCCAACGCATTTCACCGTCAGCGAAGATTCCGCCGCGATTTTTCAACTCAACTGTCGCGAATCGATTTTCGTGAATTGCCGCTGGAGGACACCCGAAAGTTTGAGGCCCTGCATCGACTAACATCAAGAGCGTTTGGCTATGAATGGAACACCTACCGCGTAACGCCGCGGGAAGAAGACCTCATGACATTCTTCTGGCTTACCGGCGCCGATCCGGAACTCTATGACAAGCTCTCAGTCGATGACGTCTTTAGTTTCTACCCGACTGAGACCGATCTCCAAAAGATTGACGGATCGCATCTTGCCGGGAAAACGGTTCTCGACGTTGGCTGTGGCATGGGCAAGTATCTGGCGATTGTAAGTGACTATGCCCGGACGGTGATCGGGCTCGATCTTAGTGATGCGCTGGTGCGCGCTCGGGCGGTCGTCAAAGATCACCCCAACGTTCATCTGGTTCAAGGCAACATACTGGCGCCGCCTTTGAAGCCCGCGTTCGCCGATTTTGCCTACAGCCTCGGTGTTCTGCATCACACGCCCGACACGCATTCCGCTTTCCTCAGTTCCTCATCGCTGGTCAAGCCCGGCCGATCGTTGGCCGTGTGGCTGTATCCCAAAGAGAAAGATCCAAACGCGCACGCTGATCGGATCCACAGGATTCAGGACGACGTGATCCGTCCCATCACGTGTCGCATGCCGCCGCGAATGCTGCGGATGTTTTCCGGCATACTTGGCCGGTTGACCTTTGTGAGGGACCGCGCGGCCGCCCGCCATCAGGCGACGGGATCAAGGATCGCGCGTCGAGTCGCGGTCTACGCGGGGCTGGTCGCGGTTGGTCGTCACCGGGACCCGGAGATAGCAGCGTTTCTAAACTTTGATTGGTACTCGCCGCAATATCGCAGCTATCACACAGAAGCGGAACTGGAGCGGTGGTATAACGAGGCCGGCTTTGATAGTATTCGCATCCTCCCGCAGCGGGTGAGCGCCATCGGGAGTCGGATTCCTTAGCTTATGGATTGCACTGTAAACCACTCGATCTTCTTGCGCTCAAATGGTTCACTGGCTTGCTGGTGCGACTATGGCAGTCTGAAGACGCTTCAGGAGTTTGACCCTTCGCTTGACTATGCCGAGGACGTTTATCTTGGCAAGGTTTACGGCTACATTCGCGAACAGCTAGCCAAAGGCACGATGCCTTTTCCTGACTACTGCTCAAAGTGCATGATGCTTCAGCCAAATTTGGCGTTTAATCCAAACTACAGGCGCGACCGATACATAGATACATTTCAAGTGGAGCCCGCGTTGGCGTGCCAGCTTGATTGCCCCGGGTGCATTCCAATGAAGGAGCGCAAGACCAGAATTGAGCGCACGTCGGTTGGGCATCTGATATTAGCGCCAAAAGTTTTCGAGAAGATTATCGGGGACTTTAGTCGCGCAGGAATGCGCATCCGGGTCATCGACTTTCAGGGCCATGGCGAACCTACCCTGAACCGCGATGTCTGGAGCATGATTCGAATGGCGAAGTCATTATTTCCAAAAAGCTTTGCCACGATGTGCACGCACGCCAACCTCGACTTTGCCGAAGAAATGATCGACGCTGGGTTGGACCAGATCATTTATGCGATCGATGGTATGGATCAGGAATCGTACGCGCCTTACCGCGTGTACGGCGACTTTGAACAGGCGCACCGCTTCATGAAATCATTTTCGACCACCGCTCGCGCTCGCCGAGCCAAAGTGGATACCGTTTGGAAATATGTGTTGTTTCGTCACAACGACAGCCCCGAACAGTTGCTCAAAGCGCAGGCGATGGCGTTTGAGGCCCAGATCTCTGAACTCCGCTTTATCATTACTCAACTGGGCCCCTTGTCCACGCGCATCGTCGACGAGGGCGACATTCCGCGGGCGAGCAGGAAGCTCAACGTCAAAGTTTTGAATTACAAGGTTGATGTAAAGCAACTCGACGATGGAATTAGTGTGGCACGACGCGGCATCAAGGCAAATCAACTGCCGCAGGCGGCCCAGTCCGCATCGTTCGTCGCGGCGATGATGAAACGTTTATTTGCCGAGCCGCAAACTGTTCCGCCGAAATTCGCCGGCTATTTGAACGAGTTGCATGAGCTGGCGAAGCTGTTGCCCGATTCTGCCCGAAACACGATCGTCAGTGACATTCAGCACCTCTCAAGCCGCTGACACTCCGCGTCGACTTCCCGCGCCGCTCACCTGTCTAGATCGAATGAAAAGTTCTTAAGGGAACGACTACGATGAAGGGTTGACGGGCTTCGTGCCCTCGAAGAAAACCCCCGCGGCTAATCTTTCCCGACCTTTAGCATCGAGAGCGTTGTCCAGGTCTTCGCCGATCAAGTCTCGCCATCCAGTAATTCGCTGGCGCCAATCCTCGGATCGCAAGTGCTCAAGCATGATATCCATCTGGGCGCGCAGGCCGTAAGAGGGTGTCTGATAGGGTTTGATACCGCAACGCACCGGCTGGAAACGTTTGAAGATCTCCCTGACGCCATCAAGTGTCATATTAAAGAAATGATACGGATCCCCGTGCAGAGGGTACATGAACGCCGTATCCACCGTGACAAACCCTCCCGGCTTTAGCACTCGATAGATTTCGTCAGCCATCTCCCAGGGCCGGGCCAGATGTTCGAACGCGGCTTTGCTAATCACGGCGTCAAAAATTCCTTCTCGATACGGCAGCTGGTCACAGACCGAAACCACGTCTGTATGTGCGTATTGAACAAATTCGTGAAAGACGACATTCGGATGGTGCTCAGATTCCCGCGGGTTTCCCGCGCCCAGATCGAGAACCAAACCGTTGGCCAAGTTTTTAATGAGCGCCGTGTGCTCTTCAGCGTTTGGGTTGGTGGGATTGGTTACGAGGAGATGGGAAAAGATGATCTCTCCCGCGCACGTGAAAACCGGCGTGCCTCTTCTCCTATCGAAATCTCTTTCGCATCGCGAGCATTGAATGGCAGACTCGGTCTCGCGAAGCGATCCCAGACATATTGGGCATGCGAGGATATCCGCATACCGCCAACTCGTTGGCCGGCGAGACACAACCCGGTCAAGTCCTTTGACCCTGGCTTGAAACCGGTCCATCGCTACTTCTCCAGTGGCGAGTACGGCCTTTAGTTCGACGCTTACTTTGCTGTCCGCCAGGTCATCGATAAACACCTCGGCAACAAATCCGCTCCAAAGGGAGCCCGCCCGATCGGGAAAAGCGTCGGCAACATCCTGTCTCTTTAACCCCGTGGCTGCTTTCGCCCGCAACTGGCCGTCAACTTCCACCCGGATTTCCACCAAAGGGTTCTGGGGAGCAGAGATTAACCAGCCGGCCAGGATGAAGGGCGAGCGAACGCGCGCAAACAAATCGGTTTTCGTATCGACTGCAAAAAGCACCTTCTGATCGTCGGGCATACTCTCAGCTTTCCTCTTCCAGCGTGTCAACCGCCGCTCTCTACCCCGCCGCTGGGCGAGGTTTACCAATTCAATGGCCAGCAATCGCAGCCGATCTTTCATACAGGGACGCAGCCTCTCGCTTCCGACTCGTGAACGATTTATACCACTCTACGAGCAGTACCAGGGCAAACAACAGCCGCTCGCGCCGAACACCTGCGGCCAAATCCGCTTCCGTCAGGCTGGCTACGCCGGCCATATCAAGTCCCGGAACCGCTCGCTGGGAAAAATAATCAGTCACCGAACCCTGAGCAGCAAACCACTGCGCCAACCACCGACGCATCGGCAAGACAAATCCGTGTTTCGGCCGCGCGAGGATTTCTTTCGGTAGCCAGCGTCCGGCGACTCGTCGCAGAGCGATCTTGCTGGTCGATCCGTCGATCTTCTGTGATTGCGGCAGGCCCAAGCCCAGCGCGACGATCTTCGGGTCAAGATAAGGCGCGCGGCCTTCGAGACTGTGCGCCATCGACATTCGATCGAACTTAACCAGCAGGTCGTCTGGCAGCCAGGTACCGAGGTCCGTCGCCGCGGCGCGCCGCAAGCTGTCCTGCGATTTATTCAGCCACGCAAAAAAATTCTGCTCCCACGCGTCAGCGTCCGCGTCGTTGCTTCCAGTAAGACGCTCGCGGGTCGCCGTGTCAGTCAAGAGCGGAAACCCTGAAGGCGTTGTCGGCTCGGCATTATGAATCAACCGCTGCCGCCAGTTTTCCGTTGAATCACCGAGTTGCGACGTTAACCAGCCAACAAAACCTGAACGCGACAGGTGATCGTCGTAATAACTGTAGCCGCCGAAAACCTCATCCGCGCCCTCGCCGGAGAGCGCGACCTTGACGTAACGGCGAGCTTCACGACACAGCCAGAAAAGCGGCAGCATCGCCTGATCTCCCACGGGCTCGTCCAACGCGGACGCAACTTGCGGCAACAAGGAGCGAAACGATTCTTCATCGAACATGAAATGGTGATGATTGCTTCCGATTCGATCCGCGACCAGTCGCGCATGACGGCTTTCATCGTGGTCAGGCGACGCAAAGCCCATCGAAAACGTGGCGATGCCCGGATGTTTTCCGGCCGCCACGGCGGCCAGTATCGAGCTGTCAAGCCCGCCCGAAAGAAAGATTCCGACCGGCACATCGGCGATCAGCCGCGACTCAACGGCACTTTCAATTCGCGCCGCCAGTTCGTCATCGCTGAATCCGGGATTGTCTTCGAGAGCCGGCTGGTAGTAACGATGGCGACGCGGCCGAGGATCGTCGACCCCAACTACCAGCCGCTCGCCCGGTAGCACGCGCCTGATCGCTTTGAAGATCGTCGCGTCGCCGGGAACATAATGCAGCGCCAAATAACGATCCAGAGATTGAGGATCAAGCTCTTCGCTGACCCAGTCGAGCGCCGCCAGCGTAAGCAGATTAGACGAGTAAGCGAAGCGCCCTCTGGCGTGCGTGTAAAAGAGCGGCTTCTCGCCAAAGCGATCGCGCACCAGATGCAGTTCCTTCTGTTTGCGATCGAAAATAGCGATCGCGTACATCCCGTCGATGCGGCGCAGTAATTCTTCAATTCCCCATTCCGAAAAGCCGTGCGCCAGAACTTCGGTATCGGCCTGGCTGGTGAACCTGTAGCCGCGCCGCTCGAGTTCCGGTTTCAGTTCGCGGTAGTTGTAAATCTCTCCGTTTTGAAACGCGACAATTTCATCGTCGCGACTGAAGAAAGGTTGCGATCCCGTCTCGATATCGATGATGGAAAGCCGCCGCATGGCCATTCCGACCGGCCCGTCGAAATAGTCTCCGACGTCGTCAGGTCCGCGCGCTATCATCAGGTCGCGCATGGATTCCAATAATCGCGGCGCGACGCGACCTTCAATTGTGTCGATTAACCCTACGATTCCGCACATGCCGGGGCTCTGCTTTCCTGCCAGCGTCGTGAAAATTGTAATAGAGAGATCAGAGGTTAGTTTGCCCGCGAAATGGCGTCAAGCAGAAGGATCAAAGACTCACCACGTCATTGACGGTCGCGTGTTTGTTTAACTCTAGTTGGAATGCTAGATTTGTCGCCGGCAGTGGTTGGATCCGCCAAAAGTTCAGCCGAAGGGTTCAACGTCGCCTCTCGAAGCTGACGGAATACTGGCGCGAGAAGTTTGGAAAACAGTTTGCTACATGAATAAGAGCGTCGCGATTGTTCAGTCGAACTACATACCGTGGCGAGGCTATTTCGATCTGATAAGTCAGGTCGATGAGTTCATCTTGTGTGACGACTTGCAGTACACCAGGCGAGATTGGAGAAACCTTCGACCTTAA
Source organism: Pyrinomonadaceae bacterium (assembly GCA_041487335.1). GTDB lineage: Bacteria > Acidobacteriota > Blastocatellia > Pyrinomonadales > Pyrinomonadaceae > PSRF01. Next base: position 3,709 of record JBGPNE010000018.1, on the reverse strand, counting down.
AAGTCTTACGACAAACGTCGTGTGATGGATTTTGTGGTATAGGTACTCATCCATTTATTACTCCGGTTGTTTTTCGATCAGTCGTTGACAAACTGAAAGTCCAACAATAATTTTATTACAGTGGAGCACAAGAGCGAATGAATCACGTCCTTGTCGTCGGTGGGAATGGGTTTATCGGTTCTGACTTGGTGAATAGGCTAGCGATTACACATTCATCCGCTTTGACAGTGCTCGACCTTTATCCTCGCCGATACGATGCCACGCCCGAAGGAGTAACATTCATCCAGGGAAGCTTGAGCGATACCAGACTGGTTCGCCGTATCTTGCTCGAACACGATATAAGCGTAGTCTATCATATTGCCTGGGCGACCATTCATGAGACCGCCACGCGCGATCCGGTGGCTGACGCGGAACTCAATTTGATACCAACCCTCGGTCTCCTGGAGGCTTGCCGCGAAGCGAACGTCACCCGCGTTATTTTCGTCTCTTCCGGGGGCGCGGTCTACGGCTTGCCAAAAAGTTATCCGGTCTCGGAAGATAATCCGACCAACCCCATCAACGCCTATGGCATCACCAAACTGGCTGTAGAAAAATACTTGCAGATGTATCAACACCTTTATGGGCTGGAATATGTAATCTTCCGTCCGTCGTCACCCTATGGTCCCAGACAGAATCCCCACCGTGGTCAGGGCGCCGTGGTGGTTTTTATTGACCGCGCTTTAGTCGGAGAACCAATAACCATCTTTGGTGACGGGTCCGCTCTGCGGGACTACTTCTACATTGAGGATATGACCACCGCGCTTGTCTCTGCGCTTACTTGTCCCTTTACACCGGAGGGAATTTATAATCTGGCAGGAGATCAGGGATACACTCTGAATCAGCTTGTGGGGATCATCGAAGAAACGCTGAGTCTTAAGGTCAAAGTCAAATATGCACCCGCTCGTAAGATCGACGCGCCGCAAGTACGTCTTGATATCAGCGCGGCCTCGAAGAGACTTGGCTGGCATCCAAAAACAAAACTATCTGATGGAATCACACTTACGGCTGCGTGGATTCGAGAGCATACAACGCAATAACAATCTAATTTGTATTCTTCCGAATTTGTGCTTCGCTTGGAGCAATTCGCATGAGCAAAACCGTAGCTATCGCCCAGTCGAATTACATACCGTGGAGGGGCTACTTTGATTTGATCAATTCTGTTGATGAACTGATACTGTACGACGACATGCAGTACAACAGGAGAGCGTGGAGAAACAGGAACTTAATCAAATCGTCGCGCGGCACCATTTGGCTTACGATACCAGTACAAGTTAAGGGTAAATACTCCCAAAAGATCAAAGATACTCTCGTTGTTGACGATAGTTGGGCACGTGACCACTGGAAATCCATCCTTCATAACTATTCCAAAGCGAAATACTTTTCTGACTACCGGGAGCTATTCGAGGAGCTGTATTCGCTGCCGGATACCTTTCTTTCTCAGATCAACTATCACTTCATAGTCGCAATTTGTCGCGTGCTGGGCATCAAGACAACCATATCATCCTCCATGGATTACCATTTGGCCGGTGACAAGACGGAAATGCTCGTTAATTTGTGCAAGCAGGCGGGCGCGACTAATTATCTCACCGGGCCTGCGGCAAAAGCCTTTATCAATGAAGATTTGTTCCAGCAGGAAAGCATATCGGTTGAATACATGGACTACTCAGGCTATCGTGAGTACACACAGCTTTACCCGCCTTTTGAGTCACATGTCAGCATTATTGATCTTATCTTTAACGAAGGGCCCCACGCGACCAACTACATGACAAGTTTTTGAGTCGGATCCGTAACTGTAAGCCCCGGGGATTGCACGAGTGAGTTCCAGGTGTCAGGTCGGAGCATGCTGCTTTACGAAAAGGAGCTTGGCGGGTTCAGGACCAATCACAGCGTAATCCGGGAATACGCCCTTCACAACGGATAGAGTACCGACGACATTGTTCTTTCCCAACCGCGTCCCTGGCAACAGTGACGCGCCAGCGCCGATCCAGGATCCGCTACCGACGAAGATTGGGATGCCTACCTTGTTGGGCTGCTGCATGATCGGCACCTCCGGATGAGAAAAGGAATGATTATTGTCACCGATGAACACTCGCTCTGAGATGGTCACGTTTCTTCCAATCTCAACTGAGTTCGTGCAAGAGATAAAGAAATTTCTTCCTGCCTGGACTTCACGGCCGATCACGATCCGAGAGTCATATTTATACTGAGACAGATCAAAGTCTTTCTTGTAGCGATCGTCGATGAACGGATACAGCTTCGTCAGATCCTCGTAGGCATGGAGATAGCACTCTTCGCGAATGCTCACATAGTCACCGATGAAGATACGGCTTGGATTCAGAATTCTGAACGGCGGCCGGATTTTTGCTCCGACGCCAAAAGCGCCAAAGAGTTTCTTCTCGTCGTCGGTCAGCGGTTCGTTCTTCTCGAGTAGGATGTCCATGTTACAACCTCAGAATTTCTCCGGCGTGTTTAGTGATCACCACGCTTCATGTCTCCTGAACGGCGAGACCAAAGCCCGTCAAGCCAAAGTTGTTGCCCGCGTATAGCATAAAACGGCGGCCCCCATGATCGAAAACACACGGGAACTCGATCATGTCAGAATCCCACCCAGCCGGCGAAACATCGATGCCTTCGTCTCGTCCGAGCCGCGTCCACGTAGATCCATCTTCGGACACCGCGTGCTGAATACGATATTTCTCACCTCTACTGCAGAACCACATTCGGTAGCAGTCGGCATCCTTCACTACGCACGGCTTGCAGATCGCGTTTTCGTCGGGTGACGCGGAGTCGATCACGATGCGATCATTCCTGGTCCAGTGCACCGCGTCGGTCGACTCAGCGTATTTTATGACATGAAGCATGTCCTTCTTCTCGGGCCCCCAACGCAGATTTGAGCCGTACCACATTCGGTATCGCGCGCCATCGAGCATCACCCAGGGATACGAGATCGTAAAGGGGTCGGTCTCATCCAAAGGCATGATGGGAAATCGGGACACTCGCCGGAAAGGATCGTCTGCCGATTCGCTGATCGCTAAACCAATTGCGTTCTTCCATGGCACGGTGACTGCCAAATTCCAGCCCATGTAGTACAGATACCGCGCGTCACCGATGCGGAGAATGCAGCCGATCGAGGCTCCACAATCGTCGAACATTCCCAGGTCACCGGGTCGCAGCATTGGTTCGCGAGGAACCTCTATGATTCGACCGTCGGCTCCGAGATCCACGACTACATATCCAATGCTCGATCTGTTTTTCGCGTCGCGACTGCTGAAGTAAATCCGGAAAATGTTCCCTTCAATGTGCTCCGGCGTGGGGTTAGCAGCGTGAGAGAGCGCCCAATCAAGTTCCCCGGACGGCTGAAAGATTTTGCCGAGCTTTCGCCAGTTCATCTGCTCGCCTTCACACCTCGGTCCGAGTCGCCTTCGAGATCGGCCTTCGCAGTGCTCTTAACCAGTGTGTCAAGCCATTCGTGGACGCTCACTCCCTTTGACTGGGCCGCGGCGATAGCCAGGTCCCGCGCTTCCGGCGTTACGCCTTCCAGTCGTCCGTAATAGCGCGTTCGCATTGTGCCACCGCGCCAACCTTTGTGCGGCAGATCCATATCGACCGGCGGAGGGCCATCACCGACTTTGAAATCAAAGAGGTAGAAACATCCGCCAAGGATCCAGCG
>JBGPNE010000017.1:0-13164 GCA_041487335.1 Pyrinomonadaceae bacterium | reverse complement strand
TGCCTTGATCCTCCTTCGCATGATGAGGAAGATGACGACCGCAATTACTATAACTGCCAAGATTAAGAAGAGAACGACCAGCACGCCTAAGATCAACCAACCCACCGGAATACCAGACCTGTCCTTTCCTTCCGTTATCGCCTGAAAAAGCAGCAAGAGGGTGAAAGAAGTTGCGACGTAGATTCTGCGCATGCCTATCCTCCTTGGGGAAAGTTGGGGGGAAGGATTATAAGTTGGTTTGGTTTCCGGATAGGTAACTGATTAGATTTCCGGATACGTACTTGGGACACTGTCACTTTCCAGCCGTGAAATGTTAACGAAGAAAAGCGCGAGTTAGAACAGTTTACAAATCCTTGGTAGCGCGGCCCGCCAGATTTGATCAGCTAGGTAACGTGCTTCTAGTCGAATTTTAACGGAAAGTCAATAGGTAGATGATCCTTGATTCGTTATCGTCTTCTCTTAGACCCGCGCCGTTTTTCGTGACCATCTGGAGCTGTTTTGTTTCCGTACTCTAGCTACCAACCAATGAAACTGTCGCGTACGGTTTTCTTAGCTATGGCTTCCGGCCGCGAAAGTTTGGGCCAAGGTAGTTGAATACTGATTGCAAGGGTTGCTGGCACATTGGTTGCTAGACAGAAGACAGGCACGGGAAAAATTCTTGAGGAGGAACGGACAAGTGATTAAGAAGCTTTCGATTGCTTTTACAATTTGTGTTGCGACTGTGTTGGGATTTGCTTGCCAGAGCACGGCAGACTCCACCACGAATATGAACGCCAGCGCTAACAGCAACGCAGGCCAGATGGCTGCGGCAACAACGACCCGCACTGGACCCGACAATTCGGAGATTACGACGACAACTGATGCCAGCGGCGTGAAGACTGAGACACGCGTCTTCCGTGACAATCCGAGACTTTCCAAGGTCGTAGTGACGACGCACGACGGTACCCGGACGGTGAGGGTCTATTCGCCGACTGGTGAGGAGAAAGAACTGAACAAGAGCGACTCCAGGGACGCGCTAGAAGAAACCGGCGATGCCATTGTCGACGCTGCCGGCTTCGTCGCCGAGAAGACAGTTGACGCTGCCAAAGCCACCAAGGAAGGCGCGAAGAAAGTAGGTGAGAAGACCGCCGACACGGCAAAGACCGTCGGTGAGAAGACGGCCGAAGGGGCGAAAAAGACGGGCAAAGCGATCAAGAAAGCTGTGACGCCTTAGAGTTCTTCCAAACGGCGGTCAGTAAAAGATGGCGGCCCTGCTCATTGGCCGCCCTCTTTTATGGGCAAGCTTCGAGTATTCTTCCTAAACGCCTCCCTCCAGGCTGCGCTGCCTGAGGGTTCTGCCTTATGATGTTATACTAAGAAAGCGTTTCGGCTTTTGCTCTTAATGGATTTCAAGGAGTCAGCTATGGTCGATGCATCTCGATTCCTCATTATCTGCCCCTGCTGCGAGGCGACCTTGACCATCGATTCGCACACTGGCGCGCTTATCTCTCATGACGAGAAGCAGAGGCCGGTCGCTTCGTTTGACGAGATGGTTAAGGGTCTGGACAAGCAGAAACAGGTGCGAGAGCAGATTTTCGCGCAAGAACTCAACTCGATGAAAGACCGAGACCGCATTCTCGAGGAGAAGTTTCAAGCAGCCATCAAGCGGGCTGATAAGGACAAAGACAAACCCTATCGCAACCCACTTGACCTTGACTGATTGAAACTCATTCTATTTTCTCACCTGCTTAGAAGCAACACAGACTTAGGTGTTTGTCATCGAAACTACCTAAACAGGCTATCTCCTATCTGCCGATTCACATCTCTGGAGCAATTTACAATGCCTCGGAAATCTAATGTCCCACTAGCTTTGTTCATCGTCTTCCTGATGGGAAGTCTTGCGCAAGACTCGCTAGCCCAGGTCACAATGCCGCACCTCAATTTTCGTGACCGCACATTAAACAATGGATTGCGAGTTCTCAGCGCCGAAGATCACTCGAGCCCGACTGTTGCAATTCACGTGTGGTATCACGTCGGGTCGAAAGACGACCCAGCCGGACGCAGCGGTTTTGCCCACCTCTTTGAGCACATCATGTTCAAAAGTACTAAGAACATGAAGTCGGAGATGATGGATCGTCTCACAGAGGATGTGGGCGGCTACAATAACGCTTTTACGAACCCAGACGTAACCGTCTATTACGAAGTCGTGCCGTCAAATTATCTGGAAACGTTGCTATGGGCTGAATCCGATCGCCTCTCGGGCCTCAACGTTGACGAGCCGAACTTCAAATCTGAACGGAGTGTGGTTGAGGAAGAGTATCGCCAGAGCTACCTCGCGCCGCCTTATGGGATGCTCGAATACCTGATCGAGCAGCAATCGTTCACGACACATCCCTACAAACGCCCGACCATCGGCAGCATCGAAGATCTCGACGCCGCGTCGTTGGAAAATGTCAAAGCGTTTCACAACGCTTTTTATCGTCCCGATAACGCCACGCTTGTAGTCGTCGGCGATTTCGATCAGAAGCAGCTGGATGCCTGGGTGGATAAGTACCTGGGACGCATTTCCAAGCCAGACATTTTGTTGCCCCGCGTTGACGTCAAAGAACCTGAACGCACAGCTGAACGACGCATCACTCACTACGCCGCCAACGTGCCGCTGCCCGCAATCGCCCTCACGTATCTGACTCCGCCTAAGAAGGATCCTGATGCTGAACCACTGCGCGTCGCCGCGACGATTCTCTCGCAGGGAGAATCGTCGCGGCTTTATCGTTCTCTCGTTTATGAACAACAGGTGGCGCAGAGTGTGGACGCTGAGTCCGATTTGCGAGAGGACGTGAGCGTCTTTTACTTCAATGTGGTGCTGGCTAGCGGCAAGAAACCGGAAGAAGGCGAACACGCGTTGCTTGCTGAGATTAAGAAGATGCAGGAGACGCCGTTGTCGCCGGCCGAATTGGAGAAGGCCAAAAATCAGCTCATCACCAATCAGTTGCGCGAGCGTGAAACCAGTAACGGTAAGGCCCTGGCCTTAGGCGAGGCTGCGGTTTTGCTTGGTGATCCAAACCGGGTCAATACCGATCTGGCGCGGCTGCAGGCCGTTACCGCCGCTGACGTGCGGCGGGTGATGAAGAAGTATTTCACTGACGCGAATCGTTTGGTGATCACTTACCTGGCTGAGTCGCCCAAGACAGAGAAGACGGGTGCACGCGGTCTGTTGCAGGAATCAAGGATCTCGTCGCGGTAGAGGAGAGCAAGCAAAATGACAATTACTAATCTATCGTTTCGACGTATGCACGATCTGATTCTGGTTTTGCTGCTTTCGTTTTTACCGTTTGCCGCGAGTGCGCAAGCGCCGCGGCCACAGGCTACGCCGCCTCCGCCGGCGGCACCCCATTCGGTACAGTTTCCCAAGCCGATCGAGAAGACTCTGGCTAATGGACTGCGTGTGATCATAGTTGAACGCTCCAATACTCCGCTGGTTGCCGCCCAACTACTAGTTAGGAACGGCGGCGAAGCCGATCCGCCTGAGCTATCCGGTCTGGCCAACATGACGGCAGATCTGCTCACGAAGGGGACCGAGAGGCGCACGGCGCCCCAGATCGCCGAGGCTATCGAAGCTCTAGGGGGAGCGCTGGAATCAGGAGCCCGCTGGGATGCTTCGCAAGCCAGCGTAAATGTGATGTCTTCGAAGATAGACCCGGCGATGGGGATTCTGGCTGAGGTTGTGCGCAGGCCCACTTTCAAAGTGGAAGAGATCGAGCGGCTACGCCAGCAGACTCTCGATGACCTCACGGTTGAATTCGGAGAACCCGGATCAATTGCGCGTTACGTTGCGGCTCGGGTTGTTTTTGGTGATACACCCTATGGTCATCCGCTTAACGGGACACCTGAGTCGATTGCGCGGATTAAACGCGACGACATCGTGGAGATGCATGACACCTACTACCGGCCCGACAACGCAATTCTCGTTATCGGTGGTGAAATAAAAGAGAACGATGCGTTCAGTCTCGCAGAGCGATACTTTGGCGATTGGAAGAAACCTGCTACCGCAGTGCTGACAAATGAGAGCAGCGCGAAGAACAAAACTTCCGGAAAAGCCCGGGTAGTCGTAGTGGATAAGCCAGACGCTGGTCAGGCTGCTGTACTTGTGGCGCGAACAGGAATTGATCGCAAGGATCCGGATTACTTTCGTGGGTTAGTTGCAAACTCAGTTCTCAGCGGTTACTCGGGGCGTTTGAATCAGGAGATTCGAATCAAGCGCGGGCTCAGTTACGGAGCGGGGAGCGCACTCGACGCGCGCCGCGGCATTGGGCCATTTGTGGCTTCAGCACAAACGAAGAATGAATCCGGCGCCCAAGTTGCTTCTCTATTAATCGGCGAAGTCAGCAACCTTTCGACTGCCCCTCTGCCGGATACCGAATTGACGCCGCGAAAGGCAGTGGTGATTGGAAACTTTTCGCGCAATCTGGAGCAAGTAAATGGCCTCGTCGCGCAGGTTGCGTCTCTGGCTCTTTATGGATTGAGCCTGGACGAAATCAATCGTTACATCGATAATGTGCAATCGATCACGTCACGCGACGTGCAGCGGTTCACCGGAACCCGCCTGGATGCGAAGAGCGCAAGCATCATCGTTGTGGGTAACGCAAAAGCGTTTCTCTCTGAGTTGCGTAAACAATATCCGGAGGCGGAAGTGATACCGATAGCGGAACTCGACTTGAACAGCGGGGGTTTGCGTAAGAACTCCGCCGGCGCGATGAATAAGTGATCGCGTCGCACCCGTTTCTCTCCTGCCACCTCTCTCGCTCTCTGCGTTTCTGTGGTGAAGCCTTTTCGAAATCCAAATTGCTTCGCGGGCACCAATTATTATGACTAACAACGTGATCGTCCACTCTGCCTTATCTCTCGTTCTGATCGCAGGCGCGTATGCGACTGCGTCTGCTCAAGCTCCAGAAGCCCAGGTTGATGCTCGCGCGGCTTCTTCCGCTTTCGCACGGCAACTTGGCAGCCGGGATCCGCTCGTCCGGCAGCGCGCGGCTGAGGCATTAGCCCGGCTCGCCGCCGTGGACCAGAAAAAGCTCATCGAGGGTTACCAGCTTCAGGAGAAAGACAAGAGAGTTCGGCTCGCTCTTGATTGGGCACTCTATCGCATTGGTAAGTCCGAAGCGCTTTTTCGCATCGTGCGGGAACTCGATTCTTCTCGACACGAACAGGCGGTCAGCTACCTCATGCAACTGGATGGTCCAGCGGACCTGTACCCATTTCTCAAGCAGGAAGATAACCAGCCAAAAACCACAGTCGGGCTGCTGGAGGCACTAGCCCGAATTGGAGATTCCGAAAGCTTGGAAATGGTCAAGCCATTCCGTAACTCGTTTTACCCAGGCGTCGCTGAAGCCGCTGAACTCGCCACCGAAAAGATCGAAAGACGTGTCGCCCAAACCGAAGTTCGTACCCCAACCCGCCCGCGCACCGTTGACAAAACAGATCAAAGCTCGCCTTGAACACATGCATCCAAACCTCCGCACATTCCTCGATCTGCTAGCCAGAGAAAATGACATCATCACAGTAGAAACCGAGGTCGATCCATATCTCGAAGTCGCCGAGATTCATCGCCGCGTGATCGAACGCGGCGGACCCGCCTTGCTCTTCAAGCGAGTGAAGGGAAGCAGATATCCCGTCGTAACGAACCTTTTCGGAAAACAGCACCGCATCGAGCTTGCCTTTGGTCCCAAGCCGGAAGCGATAGTTCGCGAGTTGGTCCGCGTCGCTGAGTCGCTACTACCACTGCGTGGCGCTGAATTATGGAAGCATCGTTCACTCGTGTTTGACCTGCTGAAGCTGGGAACTCGAAACACTAATCGTTCGCCAGTCACTCAGGTTCTCGATCGACCCGCCCGGCTTGATGAGTTACCGGTGCTCACCACCTGGCAGGAAGATGGCGGGCCGTTCATCACGCTGCCCCTAGTCTATACGGAAAACCCGATTACGAAGAAACACAATCTCGGGATCTACCGGATGCAGGTCTTTGACGCGTGGTCGACCGGTCTGCACTGGCAAATTCAAAAAGGCGGTGGCTTTCACTACAATGAAGCCGAGGCGCTCTCGCAGCCGCTGCCGGTGACAGTATTTCTCGGCGGTCCCCCTGCATTAACACTTGCGGCGATCGCGCCATTGCCCGAGGATGTCCCGGAGCTTCTACTTGCCTCATTGCTGGCTGGCGAGAAACTCAAGATGACCAAGAATCCGCTTGGAAGTGGTCACAAGCTAGCGGCGGAAGCGGAATTTGCGCTCCTGGGTTACGCACCGCCAAACGAGAGACGAGCAGAGGGACCCTTCGGGGATCATTACGGCTACTATTCACTGCAACATGACTATCCAGTGTTTCATGTCGAGGCCGTCCTTCACCGGCGCGATGCAATCTATCCCGCGACAGTTGTCGGCAAGCCGCGACAGGAGGATTTTTTCATTGGCGATTACTTGCAGCAGTTGTTGTCACCGCTTTTTCCGCTGGTGATGCCGGGAGTGCGCGACTTATGGACTTACGGCGAGACAGGATTTCATTCGTTGTGTGCCGCGGTGGTGCGCGAACGTTATGGCCGGGAGGCGCTCGTCTCAGGTTTCCGCATTCTCGGAGAGGGCCAGCTTTCGCTGACGAAATTTCTAATACTCACAGATACGCCGCAGGATCTTCACGACTTTCCCAGGCTCTTTGAGCATGTGCTCGCGCGCGTGCGTTGGGAAACTGATCTTTTTGTTTTCTCAAACGTCTCGATGGATACACTCGACTACACAAGTGGCAAAGTGAACGAAGGCAGCAAGGCGATCATGCTTGGCTTGGGTAAGCCGGTGCGTGAGCTTCCGCGCGAATTTAATGGCGAACTTCCCCGCGATGTTGCGCAGGCGAAAGTATTCTGCGGCGGTTGTTTAGTTGTGCAGGGATCGCACTATTCAGAAGATCCGGGACAAGCCGCGCGGCTGGCTCGCGAAACGGTATTCGCTGAATGGCCGCTTGTTGTGTTGCACGATGAGGTAAATGTAACGCGGTCAACGACAGATTTTCTCTGGGCTACGTGGACCCGATTCGAACCTGCCGCGGATATTCATGCCGCCGAGACGAGAGTGCATCGGCATCATCTCGCCTACACTGGACCTATTGTCATCGACGCGCGCACGAAACCTGGCTTTCCCGCCGAGTTGATCGTCCGTGATGATATTGCGCAACTAGTTGACCGCCGCTGGCATGAATATTTCCCGGAGGATCTGTAGGACAGTCTCAATAGTACTCACCGACAAAAACATTCTTCAGCCCATCCGCGGTGTACCTCAAGTCAAGTTCTCCATTATTTGTGCCGCATGAGGCTTTGCTCTTATGTAGGGGGTTTAAAGTTTAGAACGGCAAGCGCAGCGTCAATACTGCGCCGCCATCTTTCGCGTTCGCTGCTGTCAGTGTGCCTCCGTGTTCGGTGACTACACGGTGCGCGAGGGCAAGACCGACGCCGTGGCCCGTCGCCTTTGTGGTGAAAAAAGGAATGAAGATACGCTGAAGATCCGAAGCGGGTATTCCTTCACCTGTATCTTCAATCCCGATCACGGCCCACTCTTTTCCCATTGCATCTCGTTCGCGGGCACCTCGAACTTCAACGCGGCGATTAGTCTGGTCTTCCGGAATCGCTTCAGCGGCGTTCCGGAGAAGATTGAGGAGCGCTTGACGGATCATTCTTTCGTCCGCGCGAATTTCAGCCAGGCTGGAAGCTTCTACGGTAACTACAAGTGCCACGCGCCGCTGGGCGTAAAGAGTCTTAAGTTCAGTAACGCATTCCCTTAACAACTCTGAAAGGGATACGGTGTCGAGTTCAAGTGGCTGTGGTCTGGCAAAATTGAGAAAGGCTGTGACCATCTCTGAGAGATTGCGCACCTCACTTAGCAGCGAGGAAGCAGCCGTTCGCGCTTTTTCGTCCAGATCGAGATTCTGGAGAAACTGCACGTAGCCATGCAATGTGGCGATCGCATTCTTGAATTCGTGCGCAAGACCGGCTGACATCTCGCCGAGGCTTTCGAGATTCCGCTTGAGTGCTACCTGCTCTCTCAGTTGAGTGACCTCAGTAATATCGGTCAACAGACACAGCGCCCCGCGCGTGCCGCGCTCAGATGAAAGATCGATAGGCGCAATCGTGGCGCCCAGCCGGCGGGCCAATCCGTTTGATGCAACAGCTTCGATCTCTTCACGCCGGTAAAGCTTTCCCGTTTTGAGACATTGCTCAACGACGTCGGCCAGATTGGGGAAGCTATGCAGAAGTTCCCGGAATGGCTGGCCCAGCACCTTGCCATCGAGCTCCAGGAGTGCGCGTCCCGGTGCATTGATCACCAGGGATCGTCCGCTGCCGTCAAAGGCGATAAGCCCTGATGGGACACTCGCCACGATGCGTTCGTTAAATCTCTCGGCGGAATCCGCGCGCTGACTGGCTTGAACACTCAGCTTCTCCAGCTCTTTGCGTTGCGTTTGCAGCTCCGCCACGACCGATTGAAAGGTTTCCAACACGAATGCTGCTTCATCCTTCGACTTATGAACCGGCGCCGTGACTGATGCTCGTTCAGCTTCGCCGAGGAGTTGGCGATAAGGGCGCAGCAACCAGCGGAGCAGCAGCAGGATGCCGAACAAACTGCCAACGAGAATGGCGATGAAGGCGCTGAGGAGTATTGGACCGCGCGCCGCGGGAGTTGCTGGAGTAAGGGCATAAAGAAGAACCGCAAACAGACTCGCTAACAGGAAGAGTCCCGTTAGCAGCGACAGCCCAAATTGGATGCGGTTTCCGTAACGCATGACGATGGATTTGCGATTTACGATTGCCGATTTCCGATTTGCAGCATTTGATCCAAAAGGATTCGAGCCGTATCGACAATCACGTCTCAAGCCAAGAGAAATCGGCAATCGCAAATCGGCAATTGCAAATCATCGGAATTGCCCTGCGTACCACACCACGATATGTGAACCAAAGAGTAACGCCGCGATCGATCCGATCCCTAAAAAGACTCCGAATGGCAGCAGCATCTGCATGTTTCGTCTGCCCTGGCGCAACATTAGCGCGATACCAATGATCGAGGCAGATAGAACACCCATGAAAATCGTCAAAATCGTAAGTCGCCATCCGAGATAGGCGCCAACCATAAACATCATCTTCACGTCGCCCAGGCCCATTGCCTCAATGCCCCGAAGTTTTTCCCAGGCCCAACCCGTTAGCCATAGAGACCCGCCGCCAATCAAAGCTCCGATAAGGGCGGCGATGAGCGATGCCGACCACAAAGGCATTCCCGCAAGCAAGCCGGACGCGAGCGGTTCCAAATCATCGAAGTATGGCCTGCCGAGCAGGTATGGAATTGCCATGCGTGCGACCAGCGCGAATACAATGCCAGGATAGGTGATCGCGTTCGGCAGGATCATGTGCTCGCCGTCGATAAAGATTAAGGCCAAGATTGCGCTGACGAACGCGAGATCGAACGGGAGCGCCAGAGTCAGTCCGTCACGCCAGGCTACAGAAACATACAGCAACGCAGTTAATAGCTCTACAGCCGGATAACGCCCCGAAATGTGTGTCTTGCACGATCTGCAGCGCCCACCGAGCGCAACATAACTTAACAGCGGCACATTGTCGTAGAAAGCAATGACGGCCCCGCATGAAGGGCAACGCGAGTTTGGAAACACGATCGACTCTTCGCGTGGGAGTCGATGAATGACGACGTTCAAAAAACTGCCGATGATTGCGCCGACTACGCCCAGGATGATGTAAGCAAAGGATGGCGGGATTAACAGGTTGGGGTCCGGAAGGACCGACACTACGAAAACATTCATGCCAGAGGCATTGTATCTCGCTTGCTGGTTACTGCCTATCTTCTTTTCGTTGCATTTCCCAGAGCATCAGTTGTTTCAGAAACGCGTGTTGGGCCGCAAAGCTTGCGATGCTCAGTCCAGCCAGGCCGTCACGAAAACCAGCTTTAAAAATGAAGCTGCGGATAAAAGCTGAAGGTGCTGCAATAGCAATCTTCAGAGGTGACGTTCGGCGACCTTCTTCAAACATCTGGCGAGCGGCGAGGGGAGCATAGCGTTCACCAATCATCCGGTGATGATGTGCAGCATCACTAATGCTGTAATGCAAGATGTCGCCGGAGAGTTTTTCGATGCGCGCGTCTGCCTCCAGCTTTACCGACTCGTGAATGTGTGGCCCCACCCATTGACCGAGAGACTTTTTGAAAAGACGCAACTGCCTGTCGGGATACCAGCCGCCAGCTTTAATCCAACGGCCCAGATAAAAGGATCGTCGAGCGATTAAGTAACCGTCTGCGAGTTGATTTTCGGGCCTGTTGCGCAGCCCGGCAATTGAAGACTTGAGTTCTTCTGATACGCGTTCGTCCGCATCCAAGCTGAAGACCCACTCGTGGAGAGCTTGATCGGTAGCAAACTGTTTCTGGGCTGCGAAACCGGGCCACGCGCGATTGATTACGCGGGCCCCACATTGTGTGGCGATTTTGCGCGTGTTGTCAGTCGACTGGGAATCGACCACGACAATCTCGTCAGCCCAGTCGAGAGAGTCGCACGCCGACTGGATGTTCTCTTGTTCGTTGAAGGTGATGATGGTTGCGGAGATTCTCATCCGATTTGCGATTTTGAGCTGATGATTTGCGATCGCCAGGGTACGTTGGGCTCTACCTTAGCAATCGCAAATGAAAGATCGCAAATCAAAATGAGATTAAGGAGTGGGCACTTCAACTATTACGTTGTTGGCCCGCAACGTTGTCGAGGTTGCGTGCTGCAGACCAGCGAGTGCCTTATTGTAGTCGGTCTCAGCCCGCAGTTCCTGGTCGCGTGCGTTAGCCAGGGCGTTTTCCCTCTGGAACAACAAGAATGTGGTTGAGCGGCCCACTGCGTAGAGTCGTTGCTCACCTTCCAGTTGCACTTCGGCATTCGCGCGTGCCTCACGCGCTGAGAGAACACGCAGCCTTGCACTTTCGACCGCCTGAGCTGAGTTGCGAACATCAACTTCGGCAAATTGCTCTGTCGCCCTGACCGAGGCCTCCAACTGCTCACGCTGGATTCTTGCACCTGCCAGGTTCGCTTGCGCAGTCTTATTCTTGAGCGGAATCTGGATCGCCAGTCCCACCGAAATGTTCCGAGTGTCGAAGCCGAAAACGTTGTTGATGTCCTGTCGATAACCACCTACGAGATTTGGCGCCGGGATCGGGCAACCCCTTCCGGTAACGGGATCCGGGACACAGGGAACCGGCGTACCGGCCAGTCCGGTTGACGCGAATGTCGCTTGAAGATCAATCTGCGGCTTAGTTTGATTTTTGAAAAACCGAATATCGAGATCATTGATCTCGTGTTGCATTCGTAGACGTTGTAAATCGGGACGGTTCTTGCGAGCCTCAGTGATGGAGTCGTTCAGGTTAACAGGATTCGTATCGAACACTGGCGTGTCGGTTGGCGTTACTTGAGCCGACCACTCCGGAGCAGTAGTGTCCTTTAATATCAGTTGCTTGAGAGCATTCTCGGCTGTTGAAACAGTCTGCGTGGCAGTCAGCAGCGTTGATTCCCGATTCGCCAACTCAGTCAAGACCTCAGCTCTTTCAAGCGGCGCCTTGGCGCCGGCTGAGATCTGCGCTTCGACTTGCTTGAGGTTCTCGCGGGACAGGTTGACGTTTGCTAGTTGAATTTGCTGATCGCGAAGTGCGAAAACCAGGTCCCAGTAAGCACCCTGTACTTGCGAAATCACGTCGATAGTCTTCTGGCGGAAATCGGCGTCAGACTGTTCGATGCGCTTCTTTTGCACGCGAATCAGGTGCCGGTTGTTATCGATGGAGCGGTTACGCAGCAGGGGTTGAGTAAACGTCAAACCCAGATTCGATGCATACACGGGATTGAATATGCTGCTGGTGGCATTGGTTATGTTCTTGTTGTTGCTGAAGCTAAGTTGATACTGTCCGCCGCCGATGCTGAACGCCTTGCTGATCGCAGGACTGAGCGAGTAGACCGTGGTCGAGGTAGTGCCCGCGCTGGTTGCGCCGCTAAAAATACTCTGCTGCGGCGTGATTCGTTTGTCGATCTGGGGTGTGAATGTAAATATTGGTTCATAAATTCCCTCAAGCGATCGGAGTTGAGTTTCCGCAAACCGCACATCATTACGCGACACTTCAATGTCGTTGTTGTTCTGCAGCGCGCGGCGAATCGCATCATTGAGCGAGAGTGTCACTGTGTTGCCACTGCTTATGCCTAGGCGCGTGAGGTTAGGCAAGGGCGGCAGAGGCCGCGGCTGCACCGGTGGAAGGTTTGGCTCGGATGGCTCTTGATTAGCCGGAGGCGGCGTCGTGACCTGCTCGGTGGGACTAACTGGAGTTGGCTGCTGGGTTGGTTGCGGAACCGGCTGTCCTGGAGTTTGCGGCGCCACATTCGTTCCCGGCGGCGCTAGAGGAGGATTCTGCTGCGATCCCGGCGGCGCTTGGGGATTCTGTGTATTTGGTCGTGCTTCTGGAGGAACGGTTTGGTTTTGTTCGCTTCCAGGAGGACGGGTAGCGTCTCGCTGTGCAGCGTTGGGCGTGGCTGCTGGAGTGGGTGCCGGCGTTGGCGTTTGAGCAGAAGCCACACCGCTTCCAACAAGCAGAACAGCGCAAAGCACCAATATCTTGACTAATTGACGAGGTTGGAGAATAAGCATAGACCAAAGCTCCTTCAAGTTTTATCCTCAACTGCGGTGCTGAATCGCCCCAAACCACTGGCAAACAGAGTCCACCGGATCAAGTTTTACTACGTTACATAAACCAAAGCTGTTTCAAAAATGTGAACAAACATGCCGCCTTGACACCCAACTCTACGCCGCATAATCTTACGCTTTCTTTATTATCCAGCACGCTTTCTGTCCTGGTTCCAACAGATCGCTTTGAGGAGGATATGTGCCTCCCATTCAACGGCGGAATGCAATTAAGTGGGAACAGTCTGACTCGAATCCGCAGGAGGGCATTGACGAATGGCAGTCAAAGTTGGCATCAACGGTTTTGGTCGCATCGGTCGCAACATATTCCGAACTTCCATCGGTGATCCGGATATCGATTTTGTGGCTGTAAACGATCTGACGGATACCAAAACACTCGCGCACCTGCTCAAATACGACTCAGTGCTCGGTAATCTGAAGCACGCGATCT
>JBGPNE010000016.1:0-13773 GCA_041487335.1 Pyrinomonadaceae bacterium | reverse complement strand
GCTTGCTTGGAAAGAAGAGTACCGGACAAGTGTGCAATCATTGATGATGAGAGCGTCCACGCCAAGAATAGACTTGCCGATAGGATTCAGTAAAGGCAGGCGATTGTAGTTGATGCGGGCGGTGTTCGGCAACGTGGTTATCCAAATCGTCTCAATAGAGTGCAGCAGCACGATCCGGAGAATGATTCGGTTCTGTAGTTGAGTGCTTCACCTGTTTCTAACCAAACTGCACCACTACCAAAGTTTCATCCCCTTACCATAACCGCGAATCAAGGCTATACTCGGCACGATCGGGTTCCCTCAGATGAAGTCAGAGAAAATCTCAGAGCTAACCACAAGCCGCTTGAGCGTTTATCTTCGCTGTTTGAACACGCTCTCGGCAGCAGGAATCAACACCATCTCATCTCAGGCGCTTGCCGAACAGTTTAATCTCAACTCCGCTCAGATTAGAAAAGACCTCGGCTACTTTGGTGAGTTTGGTGTGCGCGGTGTCGGCTACTACGTTGGGGATCTACGCGAACACATCACCGAGATTTTGGGACTGGATAGACCCCATCGCGTGGGCATCATCGGCGCCGGAAGGCTGGGCACGGCTCTGGCGAATTACAAGGGTTTCGGAAAATCAAATTTCACGGTTGTGGCGTTGTTTGATAATGACCAGGCGAAAGTAGGTCAGCGGATGGCTACGGGGGACATCGTGATCCACGATGTGAAGAAGATCGAGCGGGTTGTTAAGGCGCAGGAAATTGACGTTGCGGTAATTGCAGTTCCGGCCCGGGCAGCACAGCGAGTGCTGAATCAAGTTATGGCCGCTGGCATCAGAGCGGTTCTCAACTTTGCTCCGGCGTCTCTCAGCGCGCGGCTCGGCGTGAAAGTTAAGACTGTAGATCTGACAACTTCGCTGGAATCATTATCATATTTTCTGGCGCGACCGCAGGCTAGCGCCGTTACCAACCCTCGGCGCAACTCTCGCTTTGAAGAGCTTTCAGAACAGAAAGAACAGGGGTTGTAGAAATAGTCAACGTTGATTGAATGGATGAGCAAAGTGCCCGTCGCGAGATAGTTCGCGTTGGTCGTCTCATGTATGAACGCAGCTACGTCGTCTCTTCTGACGGCAACATCAGCGTGTGTCTTGACGACGGCCGCATCGTCGCTACGCCGACGATGACCTGCAAAGGACGGATGACGGAAGAGTCGCTTGCGTTAACCGACGGCAATGGAAGGCCGCTGACGGCTCAGAAGCCATCAAGCGAACTGGCCATGCATCTCTTGATCTATCGGGAGCGAATGGACGTCAAGGCAGTTTGTCACGCACATCCACCACACGGAACCGCTTTCGCGGTAGCCGGACTCGCAATCGATCAGCCGATCCTTTCCGAAGTGATTCTTACCCTTGGTTGTGTTCCCCTTGCATCCTATGGCACTCCTTCAACCGACGAGTTGACGGAGGCAATGCGACCCCTGATAAAGCATCACAACGCGCTGTTGATGGCGAATCACGGCGCCGTAGCTTACGGTTCTGATTTGTGGCAGGCGTTTGACCGCCTGGAGACTCTGGAACACACTGCGCGCATTGCGATACTTTCGCGTATGCTCGGTGGCTCGCGAAATTTGCCCGCGGATGCAATAGAGAAACTAATCAATGTGCGTGAGGCAGCCGGTTATCTTGGTGAGGACGCGCGTTGTCAGGCGTGTGGCTATCTACACGAAACACGGCTGGCTTGCCCATCCGGTGATCGACCCACGTCAACAAACCATTACACTGAATCTTCGACCAACGGTTCTGGCAAGATTACACTTACCCGAGAAGAGTTAGTTGAACTACTAAGTCAGGCAGTTAGTCGTGAATCGTAAAATGGTGAATAGTGAAGCATGAATTGACTGTTAGGTCAGATAGGAGCAGAACGAATGCCACAAGAAGCACTCGGCATGGTTGAAACCAAAGGATTAGTGGCGATGATCGAAGCGGCCGACGCAATGGTTAAAGCTGCAAACGTGACACTGATTGGTTACGAGAAAATCGGTGCTGGCTTTGTGACGGCGATTGTGCGCGGCGACGTCGCGGCAGTAAAGGCGGCCACGGACGCAGGGGCTGCGGCGGCGCGCCGCGTTGGCGAACTCGTCAGCGTACATGTGATACCGCGTCCACACGGCAGCGTTGATGAAGCACTTCCCATAGGCAATCGCGACCAGGCATGATCATTGCACGTATTGTCGGCACGGTCGTTTCAACGCAAAAGGACGAACGGCTGAAGGGAAAGAAGCTGCTAATCGTTCGTCCTATCAACGTCGATGGTACGGATACCAGCGGCTACGTGGTGGCCGTCGATACGGTCGGTGCAGGCTTTCATGAAAGGGTGCTGGTCGTTGCCGGATCAAGCGCGCGATTGGCTCAGGGATTGAAAGATACTCCCGTCGATGCTGCCATAGTCGGCATCATTGATACTGTGGATGTTACAAGCCCGTGAATCGTGAATCCTGAATCGATCAGAAAAGCTCTTGCATTAACGATTAACGATTCACGGCTCCCCAAGCTTATGCAACTTGCTCGCGTCATCGGGACGGTTGTGGCGACGATAAAGAACGAATCGCTGGAAGGGCGAAAGCTGCTTGTGATCCAAACGCTGGATAAAGATCTCGCAGCTGCTGGTAAACCTATGGTAGCCATTGATTCCGTTGGCGCAGGTGTTGGCGAGTTGGTTGTTTGGTGCCGGGGGAAAGAAGCGAGCTTTCCCTTTAAGCGAGAAGATACACCGACGGATTGCACAATCATCGCCATTGTCGATTCCGAAGCGCATGTAACGCAGGGAAGAAGAGCATGAACTCGGCGGTAGCCCGAGACCTAATCGTCCACATTTCGTAGGGGGAGTATTTAGAGGTGATTCTGGCTCGTGTCTTGGGAAATATTGTTGCGACGCAAAAGAATCATCGTTACGACAACGCGCGAGTGATGCTCTGCCAGCAAATAACCCTGGAAGGTGAAGAGACCGCAACAACCATCCTCGCGCTTGATGCGGTCGACGCGGGAGTCGGTGACACTGTTTTGATCGTGCAGGAAGGTTGGAGCGCTTCAACTGTGGCCACGGGAAAGGCCGGAGCAGCCATCGATTCAGCGATAGTTGGAGTAGTGGATCGAATCGACCTCTTAGACGACGAGTAGGATAGACATTCCTGTCTGTTGCCCCCACGAGAAAAGAAGAATGACAGCCAGGAATGCCTTTCCTACAACAAGCCAATGAGCACGGAACTGGAACAGGCTCGTTTAATCGCCGAAAGAATTGCTCGCCGCGTATCGGGGAGCAAAGTCAGTCCTTCTCCTGTGGGCTCAAGGTCCGACCTTAGTGCTGAATTGGCAGCGGTGCGGGCGAGCTTGAGCGAACTGCAGACAAGACTCGCGCAGCTCGAAGCTAAGATCAGGTCTAAACCGACTCAACTTACCGGCAACGATTCTTACTTGTCATCTGGCGCGGCAAGATCAGAAAGACCCGTTCCACCGACCCACTCACCCTGGCTTGCGGGCGTCAACGCGACAGCAGCACATCCCAGTCAGGAAAGATTCGGCGTCGAAGAGGCCGTCGTTTCCGAATTGGTAGACTTCTTTGAGAAAGAGAAGACATGCAGCGTGGAACCAGGCGGCAAGCCCTGTGACCATTGCGCAATGTGCAGCGCCCGAGGATTTTGATGATTACTTCGTGGCTCCGGTGTTTTGATTCTGCCGTAAACTGTTTGCGTCGATCGTGGGAACCTGCTTAGCGCCTTCTTCAGCTTTAAAGTAAGGCTCTTCTTTGAAGCCAAACAACTTGGCGGAGATGACGGTTGGAAACCGCGCACGCGTTGTGTTGTAGTCTTGCACTGCGTCGTTGTAGTCCTTGCGCGCCGTCGCAATGCGATTCTCAGTTCCTTCCAATGAGTCCTGAAACTTCTGGAAACTCTCGCTGGATTTCAAGTTGGGGTAATTCTCCACCAGCGAAAGCAGTCTTCCGATTGTTCCACCAAAGCTATTGTTAGCATCGATAACAGCCTGTTTTTGTTCTGGCGTTTTATCGCCATTTTCACCCTGAGGTTGCGCACTTGTCGCATTCAGTAACCGAGAACGAGCGGCAGCAATGTCCCCGAATACCTGCTGCTCCTGAATTCCTGCGGCCTTAGCTGCCTCGAAAAGATTGGGAATCAGATCCGACCGGCGTTGCAGTTGCGCTTCAACATTGGCCCATCTACCCTTCACGTTCTGTTGCTTTGTGGTTAACGTGTTGTAGCCGCAGCCGCTGGCAAATAGAGTTACGAAGATAACTGGGGCCAGTAACGAGGTTCTTCTCTTATTCATTTCTTGTTCTCCTGGAGGCCCTGGATTTGATTTTTGGAACCAAGCCTCTCGCGATGCTAAGCCACGCAACCCAATCCGTTCCCGCGTTCCGAATTCACGGTTTAGGATCCAACTCGTCAACTGCCTCTATAACCCGCAGGATTTGGACCATGTAGGCGGCAAACAGATCGTCCGTTTCTTTGTCCGTCGCCGGCTGCGTCCCTGTTGAGCGTAACTCAAAAATTCTTTCAAACGGGACTCCGTCAAGCTTCAACAGTTGCACGGTGGCGCGCACACAATCCGGTTTTGCCACAGGCGCTTCCTTACCATGCAGAATCAAGACAGCACGAAAGAGAGCGGCAAAACTCGCCAAGCTGTCGCTCATCAGATCGCAAAGCTTCTCAACTGAGACAGACGCAGGAATGTAAAGCCTGCGGAGCTGAATCAGTTTGCTGCGAAGTTCATATTCCGCCTGCACCCGCAGACTTGCGTCTGACACTGTGACGAATTCAAATGGGTCTTTGCCATAAAGAACGATGCGAGCATTGGCCATCTGATGAAACTCAATCGGAAATACGTCTGCCGCGTCGGATAGTTCCTCTACAGTGAAATAGACGGGCAGGGGATGGCCCAAACGTTGCCATTCTCGCATCGGTGCCTGCGCCTGACGAAGGTCTTCGGGAGTGATTCGGTTCAGCGCGATCAGCAGGTTGTAGTCCGAGCGAAGCTCAACATGATCACCAGCCGCCGCGGAGCCATAGAGAACCACCGAGGCGAGGTTTTCAGCGTGAGTCGCGCGCAAATCTTGAATGAGACTGTTTAAAGCTTCTTGAACGATTCTCTTAGCCATTGCTTTTATCTGTTGCTCGCATACTAACAAAGGTTCGGGTGAAGTCCGCAATAATGGCAGACAGCAGGGCACACCGGCTGGTCAACCTTGCTGGAACCAGCGATGTCCGTCGGGTTACCAGCTACCTCCGGCGCCGCCGCCGCCGAAACTACCTCCGCCTCCGAAACCCCCGCCGAAACCTCCACCGCCACCGCCAAAGCCGCCGCCACTCCAGCCGCTGCTCGAACCTCCCCATCCCCCTCTCCGGCCACCACTGAACAGAGACCCAAGCAACAATAGATTCAAGCAACCGCCGCCACCACCTCGCTTTATAGCGGCCAGCACCAGGATAATGATGACGACAACTATAATAAGGGTGCAGCAGGAGGCCGGAGACTTGCCTGCAGCACTACCTGGTCCAGGCCCTTGCCGCGTGCCCCGATAAGCGTAACGCTGGTCGATTCCTTCTATGCTGAAGCCACGCTTCTCCGCCAGAGTGGCTACGTAAGCCTGGATGGTATCGTAAATGCCCTGGCTGTAGTCTCCTCTTTTGAACTGCGGAACTAGTCGTTCACGCTGAATCTGGCCCACTAACCCATCGGGCAGATCACCTTCGAGATGATCGCTAACTTGCGTAAAATACTTGCGATCATTTACCGCAACCAGCAACAGCAGCCCACTTTTCTCACCCTCTTTCGATCCGATTCCCCAACCCCGCGCAACTGCTAGCGAATATTCGAAGATGTCCTGGTCGCCAGTGGTAGGAACAGTTACGACCGCAAACTCTATATCAGCTCGCTGTTTCAGGTTTACGTATATGGCCTCGAGGCGTTTCCTGGCGGCGGGGTCTATGACGCCCGCATTATCGACAATGGGTGTAAATGGTTCCGGAAGAGGAATTGGCGATTGGCCAGTTTGCGCAAGTGTGCCTTGTAGCTGCGGCAAAAATAGAACCGCGAATGCCACCGCTAC
Source organism: Pyrinomonadaceae bacterium (assembly GCA_041487335.1). Taxonomy (GTDB): domain Bacteria; phylum Acidobacteriota; class Blastocatellia; order Pyrinomonadales; family Pyrinomonadaceae; genus PSRF01. The sequence goes on along the minus strand of JBGPNE010000016.1, from coordinate 7,669 downwards.
CAACAGCAGACCGAAACGTGTACCCAAACCGGACTTCGAAAACATCTTTGTTAGGCCAGAGTTCAAATACGCCACACCGAAGAGGCTATCCTTCAATCAGTTTGTGCAAAAGATAGAAGAGGGCCACTCCCCCAAAAACGACAATTGACACGGTTGGGTTTCTCTCTTCTTTGTGATTTACCTCAGGAATCAGATCGCTGGCCGCTACATAAAGGGTCACGCCGGCGGAGAATGGCAGCGCATAGCCCACGGCTGCGTTCGTTTTTGAGTCAAGCAATGCCACCGCAACAACTCCAGCGAGGGTGGCGGCGCCGATCGCCACCGTTGCCAGCAGAGCAGTTCGCGAAGAGCGGCCTGACGCAAGCATAATGGACGCAACCGTAAATCCCTCGGGCATTTTGTGTAGCAGGATCGCAATGAAAACCAGCAACCCTACTCTGAAGTTGACTAGAAAAGCGGCCGCAATCGAAACCCCGTCGAAGAAGGTGTGGATCCATAGCCCACCTACTGCTGCGTAAGCCGCGGAAGGTCGCATGAAAGATTCTGGATGCGTCTCAGCGCCGAAATGAAAATGCGGGGCAATAGTGTGCTCGAAAAGTTGAATGAGCAGATAGCCGGCCAGCAGTAGTGTCATTGCACCGACAACCGCTTTGGCGGCGCTGTTGCCACGGAGGTTTTCGGTCCAGATGCTAACGCTCTCGGGAAGGATCTCGATAAATATTGCCGCCATCATGAAACCGGCTCCGAGTGCAACCAGGTATGTAAGGAAGCGCTCACCAAATCGGTGCGCACCCGACTTGATTAGGACAAAGCCGCCAACCAGATTTGCTCCGGCAGCGAGCAGGCCGAAGAGGAGAAGTCCGGCCAGTCCTCCGAAAATGGACTCCATTCAGGTGCTACTCAGACCGCTAATTTGAAGGACAAGAGCATGGCGCGCCAATATACATCAAGCTCCCTTGGTTGCCTATCGGCCCCTGATTTGATTGGGCGCCAGACACCACGATGGCAGACAGTAGGCGAACACGAAATAGCGTGTGGGTCTAGTGTGCGGCAGAAAAAGTTAAAGTTCTCACGACTTTGCTATTGACACGTCAGAAACACGGGCGTAGTATCCGCTGCGGGTGGCCGAAAGTGGTCGGAAGTGGGTCCAACCTCGTAGCTAAACCGATCAGAGTCTTTTCCAAAAGGCCACCCACAAAATCGCTCTCGCCCGGTCGACACTATGCTGCGGGGACACTACACGGCCCGAATTGATGCTAAGGGTCGGCTAAAGGTGCCGACCGCGTTCCGCCGCTTGATCGAAGAGAAGCATGGCAGCGAATTCTACATAACGAGTCTCACCGGTGACAACGTGCGAATTTATCCCCTGCCGGAGTGGGAGTCCATCGAGCAACGGTTATCGCTATTACCGACCATGGATCCTGCGCGGCGCAAGTTCCTTGACAGAACGAATTACTACGGCCAACAGACTACAGTTGATGGGCAAGGACGAGTGCTGATACATCCATTATTGCGGAAGAGTGCCGCGGTAGTGGGTGATGTCGCGGTGTTAGGTTACCTGACCTATCTGGAAGTTTGGGAGCTTGATACGTTCAAGCAACGCCTGCTCTCCGATCCATACACGGAAGGGGACGAAGCTGCGATTGCAAGGCTGGGAATTTGAAAAGCGATGATAGGTGATAGGTGATAGGTGATAGGATAAAACCAGGGAAGCTCGAATTACCGCCAATCACTTATCACCCATCACCAGCTAGTTGTTCTTTGAACGAGATCACGGGGCGGTTGTGATGGCTGCGCCTTTTGGGGGCATGGGCGCGCCCCACCGCCCCGTGTTGCTACGGGAGACTATTGATTTTCTTGCTGTAGAGCGAGGAGGTCTCTTCGTTGACTGCACGGTTGGCTCCGGTGGCCACAGCGAAGCGATTCTTGAATCGTCGAATGAGACTCGAGTAATCGGGATCGACCGCGACACTGAAGCGCTTGGCTATGCCGCTCAGCGACTGGCTCACTTTGGCTCACGTTTTCATCCCGCGCACGCGGATTTTCGTGAAATTGCCCACGTGCTGGGCGAGGCCGATAGTCAGGAGGTGGCGGGAGTTCTGGTTGATTTTGGTGTTTCGTCACTGCAGTTTGATTCACCCACGAGAGGATTCAGTTTTCGCTTTGACGCCCCGCTCGACATGCGGATGGATCCCGAAAGTGATCAGGAGACCGCCGCGGAGCTTTTGCTTCGACTTCCCGAACAAGGGATAGCAAGAATTCTTTTTGAGTACGGAGACGAGCGAAACTCCCGCCGCATTGCCAAATGGATAGTTGAAAAGCGCGAGCAAGGGGAGCCCATAACGACAACAAAGGAGTTGACCGATCTGGTAGCACGCGCAGCCGGGCATAGAAAGGCCAGGCCAATTCATCCGGCGACGCGAACGTTCCAGGCCTTGCGAATCGCCGTCAATCACGAGCTTGAAGGGCTGGACCATTTTGTTGAGGTGGCCATAGATCTTTTACAACCGGACGGTAGGTTTGTAGCCATTAGCTTCCATTCGCTTGAAGATCGAGTCATCAAGCAAGAGCTTCGCCGGCTCTCCGGGTATTGCCAATGCACGCCGCTTGCACCTGTTTGCTCATGCGGTGCCCGGCGTGTAGTTGAGATACTAACAAGGCGTCCGGTTACTTCTGGTGTTACTGAGATCGATGAGAATCCTCGAGCGCGCAGTGCCAAGTTGCGCGCCTGCCGGAAACTCGTTTCAGGTTGAAAGCTGCGCACGAATATTTTGCGCGCGTCGGGAATAAGAACAGAGCTGCTAGACGCCGGAACCAAACATGAGAAGACATCCGAACCAGCGCAAGTCTAAGGTCCATCGCGAGCGCGATGTGCGCCCGCTCTCCCGCCTGGCGCTGCTCCTGTTTTGTGGTCTGGTCCTCGCCGGTGGTTTCGTATTTGCGGCAAAGCAGCATTTTGCAGCCGTCCAGTATGGCTACAAGAGCGAAAGTCTGCGTCGTGAACGCGATCGTTTGCTTGAAGAACAGCAGCAATTGATGTTGAAAAGGGAGCAGGCTTCTGCTCCAGCCCGACTTGAATCGGCGGCACGTGAATTGGGACTAAAGCCGTTACTGCCCGGACAGGTCGGGACCCAGAAGGCGAATAATCAGAGCCCACTCTCAAAGACGCAGGCTCGTTTGAATCCTTCCGCCTCGCTTCACCGTCAGTAATTAGCGGGAGCTTCGCCGAAATTGATCAGGCAGGTGCTGTTTCCCTCGCGATACCGGTAGGAAGGGATACATTTCGGTAATGTTGGCACGGCTTTCCGTTCAATCCAAGACACGACCTGATGCTTCACTCCACCGCGCGCTTTTTGTGGCCGCTTTTATTGGATTCTGGATGCTGGCCGTTAGTGCGCGACTGGTCTACCTGCAAGTTTCAAGGCACGACAACCTGGTCGAGCGGGCACGTCAACAACAGCGGGCCGCAATCGACACGAGTCCGCAACGCGGGCAATTACTCGATAGGCAGGAGCGGGAACTCGCGCGCAGCGTCGACACCGCCTCGATTTTTGTCGCGCCGGACGAATTAATCAGAGCTACCGATTCCGAAACCGCTGCCAATATTGAATGCACGGCAAATGGCCTCTCATCAGTGCTAACTCTGGATGAAAAGGTTCTGTTCAATCAGCTTGATGAAGCGCGAGAAAACTGCCGCAGGTTTCTCTGGATTGCTCGCAGATTGTCCCCTGAGGTGGGCGATAAAATCAGAGCGCTGCAATTGGCAGGTGTTCATTTTCAGAAAGAACCGAAGCGCTATTACCCTAACGGCTTCCTCGCGGCGCACGTGCTTGGCTTTGTAGGTCTCGACAACGCAGGCCTTGGTGGAGTTGAACAGTTCTACAACGAGAAGATCACTGGCGAGCCAGGAAAACTCTACCTGGAAAGAGATTCTGAGGGAAAACCTTATGAGAGTCTAGAAATTCCTTCAAAGCCCGGGCAAACAGTTGTTCTAACCATCGATGAATCGATTCAGTATCGAGCTGAGCAGGCGCTTGCGACTGCGGTCAAGCAATCGCGTGCAAAATCAGGAACCGCGATCGTGCTTGACCCTCACACAGGTGAGATTCTGGCGCTGGCGAACGCACCAACTTTCGATCCCAACAATCCCGGTGCCGCATCTCCTCAAGCGCGATCCAACTGGGCTCTGCAGAGTATGTACGAGCCCGGCTCGACATTTAAGATCGTCGCGTATTCTGCCGCGATTGAGAGAGGGCTGGTAAAACCAGAGGATCACATCGATTGTCAGATGGGCGCGATCACAGTTGCCGGCCGACTCATCCACGATCATCATCGATTTGGCACTCTGACTATCGCGGAGGCGCTGGCCAAGTCGAGCAATGTTGCCGCAATCAAGCTCGGTCTGCGGGTGGGCGACAATTCAATGTATGACTACATCACTCGGTTTGGCTTTGGGACGCGAACTGGAATTGAGCTGCCCGGGGAGACGGCGGGCTCAGTTCACCCGGTAAGCCGGTGGCAAGCGTCATCGATCGGTTCCATCGCCATGGGACAAGAGATTGGAGTCACCCCTCTGCAAATGGCTGCGGCCTACGGAGCGTTAGCAAACAATGGGGTGCGAGTTGCGCCGCACACTGTTCGCGAGATTCGCACTGACTCGGGTACTATCGTGTATCGCTCAAATGCTGAACAGAGACGCGTGATCAGTCAGGAAGCGGCGAAGACGCTCAGAGGGATGCTTGAAGGAGTAACGCTAAACGGTACAGCCCGAAAGGCCCAGCTCAATGGCTACACGGCAGCTGGAAAGACTGGCACGGCGCAAAAGATTGATCCCAAGACAAGAACCTATTCAAGAACAAAATACATCGGCTCATTCGTCGGTTTTGCGCCGGTAGAAAAACCCGCCGTAGTGATTATTGTTGTCATAGATGAGCCAACCGGGTCCTATCACGGCGGCGACGTAGCCGCGCCGGTTTTTCGTGAGATTGCTGAACAGATTTTGCCTGACCTCGGTATCGCTCCTGACACGGAAATCAAATCGCCGACGGGGCTTGTCGCGCAGATAACGCAGAACTCAGAGGTGAACGCGAAAATGCGCGAGGAGCAAGCGCGAGTAGAAGAAACGCGGCGGGCAACTTTGCCGAAAGTAGCCAGACGCGACGAAAAGGGCGCAGAGATTGTTTACGCAATCGCGACCAGCCGGGCCATCTTGATGCCTGATTTTCGCGGACGCAGTGTTCGTGATGTAGCGCGTGCCTGTGCGCAGCTGGGCTTGCAGGTAGAAGCCCACGGCGAGGGACGTGCAATGCGACAAAGTCCGTCGCAGGGGACGGAGATCGAGTCGGGACAAGTTGTCTACCTCGATTTTGCGCGAGTTAATTGAACAAATCTGAACATTCACGGAGTAAGCCAGAGATGATCCCACGTCGAGTGCCGGGCACAGAGAATTCTGCGAAATGCAGTAGGATACAGAGTAGCCGCTGGTAGGAGACGATTGCGTGAATGTCAGAGAGGCGTCAGTCTTGATGGGCGCTAACGCGCAGTATGTAAGCGCCGAGTTGTTTGACAAAAAGATTGCAGACTTTTCGATCGATTCGCGGTCGGTAAATGCGGGCGGGCTCTTCTTCGCATTATCGCAAGAGGACTACGCCCGCGCTGGTTTCAACGGAACGTTTGCTGACGGTCATCAGTTCATTCCGGATGCTCTTGACCGAGGCGCGATGGCCGCCGTTGCTCGTGCTGATCGTGTCCGTGGCGACGAGAGATTGACGGCGCTGAAAGATCGTCTTCTGTTGGTTGAGGATGCCATTGCCGCGCTACAGACGCTTGCCCGCCGTGTCAATGAATCGTGGAACCGCCCGGTCGTGGCAATTACTGGAAGCGCGGGAAAGACGACCGCAAAGGAGCTGTCGGCGTACGTGCTCAGCAGCACTGGCCGGCGCGTTCTGAAAAGTGAGCGAAACTACAACAACGGTCTGGGTCTTCCGCTGTCGGTCTTGAGAATGGTGAGCGAGGGCAGATCACCCGAGCAGTTCGACCTCGCCGTGCTCGAGATGGGAATGTCTTCACCGACGCACGAGATCCAACGTCTGTGTCGGATCACTCCACCTGACGTAGGAGTGGAATTAATGATTGCTCCGGTCCATCTCGAGTATCTCGGCAGCATCGAGAACATCGCGGCTGCAAAGGCAGAACTGATTGAAGCTCTCAAACCCGACGGCACGGCGGTTCTTAATGCCGATGACGAATGGGTGATCAAAATGCGCGATAAGCATCAGGGTCGCACGATCACTTTTGGCATCGAGCACGAAGCGGAGATTACCGCATTTGACATTGATACCGAGCATCTTGGACTGATCAGGTTTCGTTTGCAGACACCGCTCGGTGAGGCCGCCGCCGCGCTGCCGATGAGCGGTCGCCATAATCTAATGAACGCACTTGCTGCCGCGGCCGTGGCCACATGCTTTGATATCGAGCCAGAGCAAATTGCCGATGCCTTGAGGAGGACGACGGTCCCACGGATGCGTGGCGAGGTACTCGACTTCGCGGCTGGATTCACAGTGGTGGACGATTCGTACAACTCGAATCCGCGCTCATTGATCAATATGGTGCAAACAATCGCTGAGGGGGGGAGAACGCGGCAGCGGCGCGTTGTCGTTGCGGGAGAGATGCTGGAGCTCGGGAGGGAGGCGGCCAAGCTTCACCGGGAAACAGGGCGTGAAATCGCCAGCGCGGGGATTGACATTCTTTGGGGTATTCGTGGTCTTGCAAAGGAGGTCGTCGCGGGCGCCGCTGAAGCAGGATTAACGGAGACAAGATTTTTCGAAAATTCGGAAGATGCAGCATCAGCAATCGTGGACGCAGTAAGAAAGGGAGACCTTGTTCTAGTCAAAGGTTCACGCGCCGTGGCAACGGATAGAGTCGTCAACGCGATTCGCGAAAATTTCCCGCTCGTTGGCCAGGATGAACAAGTTTGAAAGAGCCGAGGAGAGGAGCTTTGTTCCGCAGGGCATTAGGTCGTAGTCTTAGTTGGTTAGCGATTCGGATTTTGATCTGATAAAGCGCCGTCGAAGATGATCTACTACTTTCTATACGAACTGCTCTACGGCCATTTCAAGGATAAAGAATGGTATCTCGTAAAAGCGCTCAACGTTTTTCAGTACGTGACGTTTCACACGGCCTATGCCTCGATAACGGCGCTGCTCCTGTCGCTGGTTTTCGGTGGCGCGTTGATAAGAGCATTACGCAAATGGGACATCGGCCAGCAGATTCGGGAAGAGGGCCCGCAGGCACACATGGCGAAGCGAGGCACGCCGACAATGGGTGGAGTACTTGTCGTTGGCTCAGTTTTGATTTCTACTCTGCTGTGGGCGAGACTTTCGAGCGTATATGTATGGATCACCGTGATAGCCACGCTGCTATTCGGCACGATCGGTTTTCTCGACGACTACACCAAGCTGGCCAAGCAGCGGAGTCTCGGACTTACAGGCAGGCAAAAATTGTTGGCGCAGCTTCTAATAGCCGTTGGTCTGTGGGGCGTGCTTTTTATTTCGACGAAGTACTTTTCTGCTAATTACTCATGGAACGTAAGTATTCCGTTTTTCAAGACGACGGCCGTTCCAGGAAATGCAGTCAGTACAATTGGACCATATCTCTATTTGCTGCTCAT